>NZ_JBSHAM010000004.1:177772-198729 GCF_053611505.1 Amycolatopsis sp. NPDC054798
TACGCGGGCGGCCCGCGGTCCCGCCGCGCCCCGCAACGCCCCCCGCGCCCGCCCCCCCCCCCCTCGGGGGGCGGCCCCACGGTCGTTTCCAGGGGGAGCACGATGCGGGTTTTGATCGCCGGCGGCGGAGTAGCGGGCACGGTCACGGCGATGGCGCTGCAGCTCGCCGGGCACGAGCCGGTCGTCTTCGAGGCGCACCCCAGCGGGGGAGAGGACGCGGGGGCGTTCCTCGTCGTCATGCACAACGGCATGAACGCGTTGCGCGCGATCGACGCCGACACCCCGGTGATCGAGGCGTCTTTCCCCTCGACAGCCATGGAAGTCGTCGGCCCGGACGGAACCACGCTCGGCGCGCACGAATTCGACCGCGAACTCGACGGCCCGCGCACCCTCACCCGCGCCGCGCTTTACCGTGCGCTGCAACAGGAAGCGTTGCGCCGGGGCGTCCAGATAGTGCACGGCAAACGCCTGGTCTCCGCGACCGGCGGCGTCACCGCGACGTTCCAGGACGGCACCACCGCGTCCGGCGATCTGCTCGTCGGTGCGGACGGCCTGCATTCAGCGGTCCGCACCCTCATCGACCCGCAGGCCGAGCCGCCGCGCTTCACCGGCTTGACCGTTGTCTACGGCTACACCCGCGCCGAAGGACTGCCCGCCGCGCCCGGCATCTACCGGATGTTCCGGGGCAGCCGCGCCTCGTTCGGCTACACCACCGGCCCGGACGGCGCGGCGTACTGGTTCGCCCGCGTGCCCGACTCCGAACGCTCGCGGGCCGAGATCGCCGCCGTCACCCCGGAAGGCTGGCGTGAGTTCACCCACGCCGCCTTCGCGGACGACCCGCTGCCGTGCGCCGCGATCGTGGCCGCGACCGGCGACGACATCCACGGCGGCCACTCCTACGACCTGCCGACCACCCGCGTGTGGTCCACGCCGTCGATGGTGCTGGCCGGCGACGCGGCACACGCGGCGTCCCCAGCGGCGGGACAGGGAGCGTCGATGGCGCTGGAAGACGCGGTCGTGCTCGGCCAGTGCCTGCGCGATCTGCCGGACGCGCCCGCCGCGTTCGCGGCCTACGAGCGGCTGCGGCGGGCCCGGGTCGAGAAACTCGTGGCCGCCAGCGCGGGCAAGGACGTCGGGGGCGAGCGAGGCTGGGCATACCGGCATCATCTGGACTGGAGTGCGCGAATCACAGCGTGAGCGCCGCGCCGACGATACGATCCGGCCATGACTCAAGCCGCGCCACCACAGCAGTTCCCGATCCTGCTGTCGACGATGAACGATCTGCCCGGGTACCGCGTTGTCCGCGTGTTCGGCGAGGTTTTCGGGCTCACCGTCCGCAGCCGCAACATGTTCTCCAACATCGGTTCCGGGTTCAAGGCGATGGGAGGCGGCGAGCTCAAGGGCCTCACGAAGCTGCTGTCCGACTCGCGCCACGAAGCCCTCTTCCGGCTGTGCCAGGAAGCCATGCAGCACGGAGCGAACGCCGTGCTCGCGCTGCGCTTCGACTGCAACGAGATCGCCGGCACGGCCAGCGAAATCGCCGCGTACGGCACCGCGGTGTACGTGGTCCCGGACGGCGCCCAGCAGCAACAGCAGCAGCAGGCTCCGCAACAGCAGCAGGCCCCGCAGCAGCAGTACGCGCAGGCGCCGCAGCAGCAGTACCAGGCCCAGCCGCCGCAGGCCTGACGCGCCCGGCATGCTTGCCCGTGCGTCCAGCGGTTTCGTGGATGCACGGGCATCTAGCGTGCGAGGCCGGAAAACCCCTGCTCCGACCCGGATAGCGTGAACCGGGTGAGCAACCCGTTGATCGCGGAGACGAAGGACTCGACCAAGGCGTATTCGGGCATCACCCTGCTCGAATCGGGCGAAATGGTGAAGTCCGGCATCGAAAAGGGCGACTGGGCGTCGATCGCGATGGGGGCGGTCGGGGTCGCGCTGGACGTGCTGTCGACCGCGATGGACCCGTTCGGGTCGATCCTCGCGGCGGGCGTCGGCTGGCTGATCGAGCACGTCGGGCCGCTGAAGGAGGCGCTGGAGGCGCTGACCGGCAAGGCCGACGAGATCAAGGCGCAGGCCGAGACGTGGCAGAACGTCGCGAAAGAGCTGGAAAGCATCGGCAAGGACCTGACGTCCTGCGTCGAGAAGGACCTGCAGTCCTGGACCGGCGAGGCGGCCGACGCCTACCGCGAGCGGACCAAGGACGTCGCGAACCTGCTCGGCGCGGCGCAGAAGGGCACCGAGGGCGCGGCGTCCGGGGTGAAGACCGCGGGCGAGGTCGTCGCGGCGGTCCGGATGCTGGTGCGCGACATCATCGCGCAGCTCGTCGGGCACCTGATCAGCTGGGCGCTGCAGGTGCTGTTCACCGCCGGGATCGGGATGGCGTGGGTGCTGCCGCAGGTGGTCGGCGCGGTCGCCAAGACCGCGGCGGAGCTGGCCCGGATCACCAAGCAGCTGGTCGCCGCGCTCAAGGCGCTGATGCCGCTGCTGAAGAAGGCGGGGGTCCTGTTCGAGGACGCTGCCAAGGCGTTGAAGAGCATCAAGGGCGGCAAGCCCAAGCCGTCGGGCGGGCCGAAGAACATCGAGACGAAGCCGAAATCGGAACCCAAGCCGGAGAAGGAGAAGGGCGGGGACTCGACCACCGCCTCCGGCGATCACTCCGGGCCGCCGAAGGGCGAGGTCAAGCCGCAAGGCGACCATTCCCCGCCGCCGCCGAAGGACGAAACCAAACCGCAGGGCGACCACTCCGGCGGGCCGTCGAGGAACGAGGAGCCGCCTCCGGCGGACCGGAGCGGCAACCAGGGCGGCAAGGACTCGCCGAAGGACGACCCGAAGGCGAGCGACACCCGGGGCGGCGCGGACGAGTGCAAGACCGCCGGGGACCCGGTCGACGTCGTGCGGGGCTCGGTCCTGATCGCGGACACCGACCTCGAATTGCCGAGCCCGCTCGTGCTCGAACGGCTGCACGTCTCGTCGTACCGGTCCGGCCGCTGGTTCGGCCCGAGCTGGACGTCGACGGTGGACCAGCGGCTCGAAGCCGATTCCGGCGCCGTCCGGTTCTTCGCCGCGGACGGCCGGATCCTGGTGTACCCGCGGGCCGGGGACGGCGAACCGGTGCTGCCGCTGGAAGGTCCGCGCCGTCCGCTGACCGCGGCCGGCGACGGCTACCTGCTCGCAGATCCGGTCAATGGCACGGAATTGCGCTTCGGTCCCGGCCGCGGCGGCGTCTTCCCGCTGCGGAGCGCGACCGACGCCGCGGGCGACCGGATGGACGTCGAGTACGACGACCTCGGCGCTCCCCGGCTGATCCGCCACTCCGCGGGCTACCGTGTGGCACTGGACGCCGAGGCGGGCCGCGTGACCGCGATCCGGGTGCTCGGCGACGGCCAGCAGCCGGTGCTGGTCCGCAGTTTCGGCTACGACGACCTCGGCCGGCTGGCCCTGGTCTTCAATTCCTCCGGCCTGGCAACGCGATACGACTACGACGCCGACGGCCGGATCACCGGCTGGCAGGACCGCAACGGCATCTGGTACCGCTACATCTACGACGCCGAGGGCCGCTGCGTCCGCACGGTAGGCGACCGCGGCGTGTACGACGGCGAGTTCGCCTACGACCGCGAACAGCGGATCACCCGCTACACCAACGCACTCGGCCACGTCACGGAATTCCACTTCAACGAAACCTCGCAGCCGACCAACGACGTCAGCCCGCTCGGCGCGACCACAGTGTCCACATGGGACCGTTACGACCGGCTGTTGTCGCGCACCGATCCGCTGGGGCGCACCACCGGTTTCGAGTACACCGCCGAGGGCCTGCTCACCGCGGTCGTCCGCCCGGACGGCAGCCGCGCGCAGGTCAGCTCCGCGCCGGACGGCACGCTGACCGTCACGGTCGAGACCGCCGAACGCACCTGGCGGCGCGTCTATCCGCCGGGCACCGCACCGGATCTGTTCACCGCGCAGGCCGGGATCGCCGCGACCGGATTCGCTCAAGATCGCCAGCTGACCGGCGGAGAACCGGCGCGTTCCGAGCCCGATCCGGTGGAGCGCGACCAGTTCGGCCGACCCCGCGTGGTAGCCGACGGCACCCGCTTCGGCTGGACGGTCGACGGGAGCCAGTCCAGCCGGGTCGGTCCGTCCGGGCGGCGCGAGGAACGGCGTTACGACGCCGAGGGAAACCTCGTGGAACGCATCGGAGCGCGGTTCGAATACGGCCCCTTCGACCTGCCGGTCGCGAAGATCGACGCCACCGGCGCCCGCACCTCTTACGAGTACGACACCGAACTGCAGCTCGTCCGGGTCACCGACCCGGCAGGCCTGACTTGGAACTACACCTACGACGCCGACGGCAGGCTGATCGCGGAAACCGATTTCGACGGTCGCGAGCGGCAGTTCGCCTACGACGCGGCCGGCCAGCTCGTGCGGTCCGTCGACGGGCTGGGCGCGGTCACCGAGTACAGCTACGACGCGCTCGGCAACGTGATCGAGCGGCGCACGGAAAGCGGGACCGTCCGCTACGAGTACGACCCCGTCGGCTTCCTCGCGCGCGCCACCGAGGGTTCCTGCGTGCTGGAGATCGAGCGCGACGAGGATGGCCGCGTGGTCCGGGAATCGGTCGACGGCCGAGCGGTTTCGTACGTGCACGAGACTTCCGGTATCCGCCGCACCACGCCGTCCGGTTCGGTCAGCGAATGGAGTTTCGACGACGAGGGCAAGGCGATCGCGTTGTCGACCGGCGGGCACGAGGTGCTTTTCCGTCACGACGAAGCGGGCCACGAGGTCGAACGCGTGCTGGGCGGGAACACTGTGCTGGCACAGGCTTTCGACACGGAACACCAGCTGGTCGCGCAGACTTTGGCCGCCGGAAGCCAGATCCGGCAGCGGCGCGAATACCACTATCGCGCCGACGGCCACCTGGTCGGTGTGGACGACACGCTGTCCGGCCCCACGCGGTACCAGCTCGACCCCGCCGGTCGCGTCACTGGCGTGGTCCGGCGAGAGGGCCAGGAGACTTACCGCTACGACCCCTCAGGCAATATCCGGCACGCGCAGCTGCCGTTCGCCGAAGCGGACTCCGGTTCGCGCGGCTACACCGGAAACCGGCTTACTGCGGCCGGCGCGGTGCGTTACGTCCACGACGGACAGGGACGGCTCGTCGCGCGCCACGAGAATTCCCAGACCTGGACGTACCGCTGGGATGGGCAAGACCGGTTGCTCGCCGTGGAAACGCCGGACGGCGTCCAGTGGCGGTACCGCTACGACCCGCTGGGCCGCCGCATCGCCAAAGAGCGCTGGCTGCCCGGCGCGGAGGCTCCGGCCGAGGAAACCCTGTTCTCGTGGAGCGGGCAGCTGCTGGTCGAACAGGAACACCGGCTGGCCGATTCCGCCCCGCTCACGCTTACCTGGGACCACCTGCCCGGCACCGTGCGCCCGGTGACGCAGACCGAACTCCTGGGCAAGAGCGCCCGGTTCTTCTCGTTCGTCACCGATCCGGTCGGCACCCCGGTGGGACTGGTGGACGCCTACGGCGCCGTCGCCTGGCGAGCGTCGGGCTCGCTGTGGGGCCGCACCCGCCCCGGCGGTACGCCCCTGCGGTTCCCCGGCCAGTACGCGGACGACGAGACTGGCTTGCATTACAACGTTTTCCGCTACTACGACCCGGGCACCGGGCGCTACCTGAGCCAGGATCCGCTCGGCCTCGCCCCGGCTCCGAACCCGGCCGCCTACGTGCCCAACCCGCTCGCCGACGCCGACCCGCTGGGGCTGGGCAACTGTCTGGGCCGGGAGAAATCCGGCCCGGGCGACGACGCGCGCCCGAACGAAACCCCGGGCGGCGGGAACAACGCCGGGCACGTGCAGGACACCAACCCGTCGTCGGCGCCGCCGCGGGAGCCCACTCCTCCGCCCCGCGAACCGACGCCGCCGCCGCGGGAACCGACTCCGGAGACGACCACAGCGTCGTCGGCGCCTCCGCCCCCGCCGCCTCCTCCTCCGCCGCCGCCGGGCAAAGTTCCCGGCGGGCCCCCGGCGCCTCCTCCGCCCCCGCCGGGCAAGGTCCCCGGCGGGCCTCCGGCCGCTCCGCCTCCGCCGCCGCCCGGAAAGGTCCCGGGCGGCCCGCCGCCCGCGAAGAAGCCCGGCCTGTCGATGGAAGAGCAGATCGCGAAGCGGAAGGAAGCGCTGAACAAGACGGAGGTCGTCAAGAAGGAAGAAGCCCCGCCGTACAAGATCAAAGAAGGTGCGGAGGCCAAGGCCGAAAAAGAGCGGGTCGACGCCAAGATCGACGAGACCTTGAAGAAGTTCAAGGCCGAAGATCCCCCGCGCGTGCTGAAGGACGAGCCGGGCGTGCTGCGCATCCCGAACGACCCCAAATACGTGGCGACCACGAAGGTCTCGGAACTGCCCGACTACCTCAAGCACAACATCGACCCGAAACACAACGACAAATCGCTCGCCGAAATGCTCGGGTACGACCGGAAGGACTACTTCAATCCGGACGGCACCCCGAAGCCCTCCGGCCAGAACGCGCGGGCCAACGACCTTCTCGACCGGGACGGCGGCGCCGGGTTCAACCCGAGGGAGGGAGTGATCAACATGGACCCGCGCAAGAGCGACAACGAGATCGCGCACGAGCTGGGCCACGCCTTCCAGAAGCAGGAGGGCAACTTCACCAAGAACAACACCAACGGTTCGCTGCTGGAGTACGACAACGTGCTCCGCAACGAGAACAAGGTCAACCCGGGCCTGCGCAGCGACTACAAACTGGACGACGTACCGGTCGGGAACCGGAACAAGACCTGGGACGAAATGGTCGCCGACGTCGACCGGATGCCGAACAAAGAGGTCCGGGAAAACAACAAGGCCATGCTGGACCGGATCGACGACGTGCTGAAGAACGATTCGAGATACGCGGGGAACTCGGACCAGATCCGCAAGAACCTCGCGTCCGAGTACTTCTTCAAGAACAAGCTCCAGGAGCCGATCGCGATGTGACCGAAGAAGAAAAGGGGCCCGCACCGGAAACCGGCGCGGGCCCCTTTTTCTTGCGGGCTACTTCTGGTACAGCGCCTCGATGTCGGACGCGTAGTTCTTGTTCACCACGTTCCGCTTCAGCTTCAGGCTCGGCGTGATCTCGCCGCCCGCCTCGGTGAAGTCGTTCGCCAGCACGGTGAACTTCTTGATCGACTCGGCGTGCGACACCTGCTTGTTCGCCTCGTCGACCGCCGCCTGGATCTCCGCGCGCAGGTCCGCGTCCTCGGCCAGTTCGGACACCGTCGCCGAGTCCGGTTTGCCGTGCTGGGACTTCCAGGCCGGGAAGTACTCCTCGTCGATGGTCACCAGCGCGGCGATGAACGGCCGCTGGTCGCCGACCACCATCACCTGGCTCACCAGCGGCGAGGCCTTGATGGTGTCCTCGAGACCGGACGGGGCGACGTTCTTGCCGCCCGCCGTCACGATGATCTCCTTCTTGCGGCCGGTGATCTTGAGGAAGCCGTCCGCGTCCAGTTCGCCGAGGTCGCCGGTGTGGAACCAGCCGTCGGTGAGGGCTTCCGCGCTCGCTTCCGGGTTGTTGTAGTACCGGCCGAACACGACGTCGCCCTTGAGCAGGACTTCGCCGTCCTCGGCGATGCGCACCGAGGTGCCCGCGACTGGACGCCCGACGGTGCCGACACGGAACGCCGCGCTGGTGTTCACGTTCGCCGCGGCGGACGTTTCGGTGAGGCCGTAGCCCTCGAACACCGGCACGCCGATGCCGCGGAAGAAGTGCGCCAGCCGCGCGCCGAGCGGGGCGCCGCCGGACACCGCGGCGACGCAGCGGCCGCCCAGAGCGGCGCGGAGCTTGCCGTACACCAGCTTGTCGAACAGCAGGTGCTTCGCGCGCAAGCCCAGCCCGGCTCCGCCCTTTTCCTGCGCCTCGCTGTACGCGACCGCGGTGGCCTCGGCGGCGTCGAAGATCTTGCCCTTGCCGTCGGCGTGCGCCTTCTGCTTGGCGGTGTTGTAGACCTTCTCGAACACGCGCGGCACGGCGACCACGAACGTCGGCCGGAAGGTGCCGAGGTCGGGGACCAGGTTCTTCACGTCCGGCGTGTGGCCGAGGGTGACGCGGGCGGTGAGCGCGGTGATCGCGATCGCGCGGGCGAGGATGTGCGCCAGCGGCAGGAAGCACAGCAGCGAGTTGCCCTGCTCCATCAGCTCCGGGAACGCTTCGATGTCCGCGCGGATCTCGGCGAGCAGGTTCCGGTGGGTCAGTTCGACGCCCTTGGGCCGCCCGGTGGTGCCCGAGGTGTAGACGATGGTGGCCGTCTCGTTCGCGGTCACGCTGCGGCGGCGGGTGTGCAGGTCCTCGTCGGAGACCTCGGCCCCGAGCGCGGTCAGCTCGTCGACGGCGGGGGAACTGCCCTCGATCTGCCAGGTGTGCTCCAGCGTGCTGAGCCGCCCGCTGATCTCCTCGACCGCTTTCCGGTGCTCGCCGGTTTCCACGACGACGGCCTTGGCCGCCGAATCGGAGAGGATCCAGTACACCTGTTCAGGCGAAGACGTTTCGTAGATCGGTACGGTCACCGCGCCCGCGGCCCAGATCGCGAAGTCGGCCAGCGTCCACTCGTACCGGGTCTTCGACATCAGCGCGACCCGGTCGCCGTGCCCGACGCCCGCCGCGATCAGTCCCTTGGCCACGGCCGCGACCTGGTCGGCGAAGTCCTTCGCGGTCACGTCGAGCCAGGTGCCCTCGACCTGCCTGCGGAAGCTGACCACGTCGGAGAACCGCTCCGCGTTCGCCCAGACGACATCGGCCAGGTTCTCGTCGTCGGTCACCGGTTTCCCGGCGGGGGCGCTGTATTCGCGCACGTGGACCTCCGTGTTCGACGCGTGCGGTTACCCGCCAGTCAACTTAGCGTGCCGTAGACCTTAAGACCATGCTGGCACGTGGCGCGCGGCGAGGTCGTGACATCGTGTCCGGGTGCACGAACCGCCAGCTCTCGATCTTGTCGACGAGACCTTCCTCGTCGTGCCCCCGTCCACCGTCGCGGCGGCGTTCGCGGACCCGCGCTCGTGGCGGCGGTACTGGCCCGACCTGGAATTGCGGGTCTACACCGACCGGGGGGACAAGGGCCTGCGCTGGACCGTCACGGGCGCCTTGATCGGTACCATGGAGGTCTGGCTGGAACCCGTTCTCGACGGCACCGTGCTGCACTACTTCCTCCGGGCCACGCCGGCCGGTCCCGGCGGCGTCCCGCGCGAGCTGAGCCCGCGCGAACTGCGCCGCGAGTTCGACCGGCGGGCGCGGGCGGCGAAGGACGTGGCGCTGGGGCTGAAGGAGATCCTCGAGGACGGGCGCGAGCCGGGGGTTCCGCCCCGGACCGTCGAGTAGGAGGCTCTTGTGCGGGTTCACGTCGTTTCGGACGTGCACGGCAACGCCGACGCGCTGAAGCGGGCGGGGGACGGGGCGGACGCGCTGGTCGTGCTCGGCGATCTGCTCGACTTCGTCGACTACCACGACCACGACAAAGGCATCATGGGCGTGCTGTTCGGCGCGGAGAAAGTCGGCGAGTTCGCCCGCCTGCGCCGCGAAGGCACCAGGGACGAGACGGTCGCCTACTCGCGCACGCTGTGGGCCACCCTGGACGACCCGGCCGCCGCGGTGGACGAAGCGGTCCGGGAGCAGTACTCCACGCTGTTCGCCTCGATGACCGCGCCGACGTACGCGATCCCCGGCAATGTCGACGCTCCGTCAGCCTGGCCGGAGTTCGCCGGCGAAGGCGTGCACCTGGTCGACGGCGAGGTCGTCACCATCGGCGGCCTGCGGTTCGGCTTCGCCGGCGGCGCGGTGCTGCCGGACGGCATGCTCCCGCGTCCGCGCAAGGGCGCGGCCTGGCGGCCGTACCTGCGGGCGCGCGAGGAGTTCGACGCGGCGGTTTCGCTGCTGGACCGCGTCGACGTGCTCTGCACGCACATCCCGCCCGCGGTGCCCGAACTGACCTACGACGTGGTCGCGCGACGCGCCGAGATCGGTTCGAAAGCCATGCTGGACCTGATCCTGCGGCAGCGTCCGCGCTGGTCGGTCTTCGGGCACGTGCACCAGCCGCTGGCCGTACGGCGCCGCGTCGGGCACACCGAGTGCCGTAACGTGGGTCACTTCAAGGAGACCGGGCAGCCGTACGTGCTGCGCTGGTGACTGTGCTGTCCGGCTACGCTTCGTCCCATGGCCGAGCAGTCCACGCAGTCCATCGAGGTCGACGCTGAGCCCGCACGGGTCATGTCAGTCATCTCCGATTTCCCCGCGTACCCGGAGTGGGCCAAGGCGGTCCGCGAGACCGAGGTGCTCGCGGCCGACGACGCGGGCCGGGCGAAGCAGGTGAAGCTCACCCTCGACGCCGGGCCGATCAAGGACGTGTACACGCTCGAGTACGACTGGGACGATTCCGGTCTCGGCGTCAGCTGGCATCTGGTCAAGGGCCAGATGCAGAAGGCGCAGAACGGCCGGTACGCGCTCGAACCGCTCGGCGGCGGGCGCACCCGGGTCACCTACACGCTGTCGGTGGAGCTGGCGCTGCCGATGATCGGGCTGCTGCGGCGCAAGGCGGAGAAGATGGTCATGGACACCGCGCTCAAGGAGCTCAAGCGCAGGGCCGAGGGCTAGATGCGCATCCTGCTGTTCACCGGCAAGGGGGGTGTCGGGAAGACGACGCTCGCCGCGGCTACCGCTGCCGCGCTGGCCGGCCGCGGCAGGAAAACGCTCGTGGTGTCCACCGACCCGGCGCATTCGCTGGCCGACGCGTTCGCCGCGCCGCTCGGAGCCGAACCTTCCGAAGTGGACCTCCGCGGCGACGGCACGCCCGCCGGTCTGTGGGCGGCGCAGGTGGATTCCCGGGCGCTGGCCGACCGCACCTGGCACGAGCTGCGCGGCGAACTGCGGAAAGTGCTGGCCGGAGCCGGTCTGGACGTCCTGGACGCGGAAGAGCTGACCGTGCTGCCCGGCGTGGACGAGCTGCTCGCCCTCAGCGAAGTGCGGCGGCTTTCGTCGCAGGGGCCGTGGGACACCGTGGTGGTCGACTGCGGTCCGACCGCTGAGACGCTGCGCCTGCTTTCGCTGCCGGAAGCGGTTTCGGGCTACCTGGGCCGGGTGTTCGGCAACCGGCGCGTGGCGGCGTCGGTCCGGCAGCTCGGCACCCATCTCGACGCGCTGCGCGAGCTGCTCACCGATCCGCGCGTGACCACGGTTCGGCTGGTGCTCACGCCGGAACGAATGGTCGTGGCCGAAGCCAGGCGCACTCTCACGTCGCTGGCCTTGCGGGGCATCGCGGTCGACGGCCTGATCGCCAACCGGCTCATGCCCGCGCCCGGGTTCTGGCGCGGTTCGGCGGCGAAGTGGCTGCGCACCCGGCGGGACCAGCAGGACGCCGTGCTGGCGGAACTGGCCGAGGCCGGATTCGGTCCGGGCGAACTGGCGCGCGTCGAGCATCGGGCGAGCGAACCGGTCGGAGCCGCCGCGCTCGCCGAACTGGCCCGCGAACTGTACGGGAGCCGGGATCCCTTGTCCGGCAACGGAAAACCGGTCACCCCGCTGTTGTCGGTCGCTGCCGACGGGGACGGTTTCCGGTTGCGGGTCGCGCTCCCGCTGGACCGGGATTCGGCGGTCGACCTCGCCCGCGTGGACGACGACCTGGCGATCACCGTGGACGGCTTCCGCAGGCTCGTCGCACTGCCCGAGACGCTGCGCCCGTGCCGGATCACCGGCGCGGAATCCGATGCCGACGGCCTGGTGGTCAGCCTGGCCGGGAACCGGGGACCCGGGTGAGCGAAGAACACAGCGACGACCGCGCGGCCGGGTCTTACGCGGACGGCCTGAAACTGGCCGAGGAGATCCGGCTGCTGGTCGAGATGGTGATCGAACGCGCGGCGCCGTGGCTGGAGAGCGTCATGGCCGCTGGGCACGGCGAGCACGCGGCGCCGGAGGAACCCGGTGCGCCGGGCGCGTCCGGTGTGGAGGACAGCACTTCGGGATGCGGGTGGTGCCCGCTGTGTGCGATCGTCGCCGTCGTGCGCGGTGAGCGGCCGGAGTTCGTGGCGCGGGTCCTCGAACAGGCTGCCCAGCTCATCGCGCTGCTGCGGGCGGTGCTCGCGGACCGCTGGGAGCCGGACGAGGGCGTGCACATGCCCGGGTTCCGGCCCGCCGCGCGTCCGCCCGAGCCCGCCGCGGCGTCGTCTTCGGAGCCGTCGTCGCGGGTCCAGCACATCGCCGTCCGCAAGCGCGCGGACTGGCAGCCGGAGCGGGAGAACTGATTGCTGACCGTAGGGGTGGACGTCGGCGGCACCAGCGTGCGCGCCGGGGTCGTGGACGAGCGCGGCTCGCTGCTCGACACGGCGCGCGTCGGGACGCCGAGCGAGGAGAACGCGCTCGAAGACGCCATCGCCGGGGTCGTCGAGAACCTGCGCAACCGGCACGACGTCGCCGCGGTCGGCCTGGCCGTGGCCGGTTTCGTGACCCGCGACCGGCGTTCGGTGATGTTCGCGCCGCATCTCGCCTGGCGCAACGCCCCGGTGGCGGACCGGATCGCGAAACGCGTCGGCCTGTCGGTGACGCTGGAGCATGACGTCAATTCGGCAGTCGTCGCCGAACACCGCTTCGGCGCGGCGCGCGGGGCCGGGGTGGCGGCACTGGTCGCGCTGGGCACCGGAATCGGCGCGGGTTTGCTGCTGGACGGCGAGATTTACCGTGGCGCACACGGGGTCGCCCCGGAACTCGGCCACCTCACCGTGGTCCGCGACGGACGCGCGTGCCCGTGCGGCAAGTACGGCTGCTGGGAGCGCTACTGCAGCGGAACCGCGCTGGCCGCGACCGCGGTCGAACTCCTGGCCCGGTACCCCGGCCGTTCCACTGTGCTGTCCCGCGAAAGCGCCGGAGACCCCGGTTCGGTCACCGGCCGCCGAGTCGCCCGCGCGGCCCGCGACGGCGACCCGATCGCCTTGCGCGCCATGGCAGAGCTGGCGAAATGGCTGGGCGAGGGACTCGCTTTGGTGGCGGACGTCTTCGACCCGGAAATCATCGTGATCGGCGGCGGAGTGTCGGAGTCCGCGCCGCTGTTCCTGGACGAGGCCCGCGAGCACTACGCCGGGGCGATCACCGGCGCCCGGCACCGCCCGCTGGCGCGGATCCGGACCGCGCACCTCGGCGACGACACGGCGATCGTCGGGGCGGCGGCACTGGCGATGGACACGTTGTGAGCGTTGACGTCGCGGGTGGCCTTGGCGCGGGGGGTTCCCACCGGGATTAACACTCACGAGGTTCTGTGGAAGGCTGGACCGGTGACGCCGATGACCGCCAACCGCTTTGTGCGGTGTTCCTGCGGCAGGCGGCACTGGGGCGCGTTCGGCGCGGCCGGGTTGTTGTTGTGCGACCCCAGTCGCGGGGTGCTGTTGCAGCGCCGTGCGTGGTGGGTGCACAACGGCGGCACGTGGGCCTTGCCCGGCGGCGCGCTTGAAACAGGCGAGAGCGTGCACGAGGCCGCTGCCCGTGAGGCGTGGGAGGAAGCCGCTATCCCGTCGTCGGGGTTCCGCGCGATGTCCGCCTCGGTGCTGGACCACGGCGAATGGCAGTACACGACCGTGCTCGGCCTCGCCGACAGTGCCTTGCAGGCCCAGGTCGCGAACGAGGAAAGCGCCGAGATGCGCTGGGTCCCGCCGGACGAGGTGGCCGCACTCGACCTCCACCGCGATTTCGCCGCCGCCTGGCCGGTGCTGCGCGAACAGCTGGGCCGGGAACTGGTGCTGGTGGTCGACGCGGCGAACGTGATGGGCTCCCGGCCGGACGGCTGGTGGCGCGACCGCCGCGCCGCCGCGGAACGCTTGCGCGACCAGCTGACCACCCCGGCCGAACACGGCCTGCGCGACGACGTGGCCGGCATCGGCGCGGGCCCGGCGTGGTCCTGGTGGCCCCGGGTGGTGCTGGTGGTGGAGGGCAAAGCCAGGGGAGTGGAACCGATCCCGGGCGTCGAGGTCGTCGCGGCGGAGACCGACGGCGATTCGAAGATCGTCGAGGTGACCGCCACCGCACGGCAACGGCCGGACGACCACGTCGTGGTGGTGACGGCCGATCGCGAGCTGCGCGGCCGGGTGGGGGCTCTTGGCGCGGGGGTGCTGGGGCCGGGGGCTTTGTTGCGGGAGCTGGGCGGCTAGGGGTCGTCGCCGCGGTGTCGCTGCTTGGCGAGGGTTTCGTGGTGATGGCGAGCTGCCTGGCGGGGCGGTGTTCTCGGTGCGGGAGTGCTTGGGCCGGGGAGCTTGCGCGGGAGTTGGGTTAGGTAGTCACGGCCGCGTTGTCGCTGTTTGGCGAGGGGTTTCGCGGCTGTGGTGACGGCGAGCGGCCGGGTGGGCGTTCTTGGTACGGGAGTTGGGCTAGGCCAGCACGGCCGCGCCGTTGCTGCTTGGCGGGGATTTCGCGGTAGTGGTGATAGCGAGCGGCCGGGTGGGCGTTCTTGGTACGGGAGCTGGGCTAGGCAGTCACGGCCGCGTCATTGCTGCTCGGTGAGGACTTCGCGTGGTGACGCGAGCTGTCGGGCCAGGGCGGTGTTCTCGGTGCGGGATGCTCGGCATGGGGACTTTATTGCGGGAGTTGGGCGGCTAGGGGTCGTCGCTCCTCGGCGAGGGTTTCGCGGTTGTGGTGATGGCGAGCTGCCTGGCGGGGCGGTGTTCTCGGCGCGGGAGTCCCCCGGTCGGGCAGCTTGCGCGGGGGCTGGGCAAGGCAGTCACGGCCGCGTCATCGCTGCTCAGCGAGGCTTCGCGTGTGGTGACGGCGAGCGTCCGGCCCGAATCGGCGCTCTCGATGCACCGCCGCCCGGCCGGGGACATCGCCGCACCTGACCACCGCAGCAGTCCTCGTCGCCCCGCCTTTGCCCGGCAGCCCCACGCCGCCGGGACGATCGACCGGCCATCCGCGCGGCCGGACCGCCGGTCAGCCGTCACACGGTCTTCACCGCCCCCGCGTCGACCAGGTGGTCCGTCCCGGTGATGCTCGCGGCCAGCGGCGACGCGAGATACGCGATCAGCGTGGCCACTTCCTCCGGTTCGATCAACCGCCCGGTCAGCATCCCGGCACCGGCGGGAAGCGCGGCCAGCAACTCCTCGTGCGACAACCCCATCGAGGACGCCAGCTCGGCACCGTAGCTGTCCGGTCCTTCCCACAGCGCAGTGCGAACCGGCCCGGGCGAGACGGTATTGACCCGCACGCCCTGCGGGCCGAACTCCTCCGCCAGCGCCTTCCCGAACGCGGTCAGCGCGGCTTTCGCGGTGGTGTAAGCGATCGGGCCCGATTGCGGTATCCGCGCGCCGTTCGATGAGACGGTGACGATCGCGCCCCGGCGTTCGGCCAAATGCGGCAACGCGGCGCGAGAAGCCCTGACCGCGGCGAGGAAATTCAGCTCCATCATGTCCGTCCACTGCTGATCCGTCAGCGACAGGAAACCGCCAGCTTGTCCGCTGCCGCTGTCCCCGCCGCCGACGTTGTTCACCAGGACGTCCAATCCGCCGAATTCCGCGACGGCTTGTTCGATCAGCCGTCCGGGACCGTCCGGTGTGGAGAGGTCCACCGCGACAGGGACCGCGCCCGTTTCCTTCAGTTCCGGCGTGATCGTCCGGGCCGCGGCTACCACTCGTATGCCCTCGCCGATCAGCGCGGACACCGTGGCCAGCCCGATCCCTCGGCTCGCGCCGGTGACTACTGCGGTCTTGCCGGTCAGCTGCAGGTCCATTGGAAATCCCCCAAAGTCGTGTCAAGGTCGATGCAGTTACGCTAGCAGTTGCAACATGAGTGTCGCAACTAAGAACCGAGTAGCGACCATGGCGTAAACTGAGCAGCATGGAAAAGCGGGCCCTGCGCGCGGACTCGGAACGGACGGCCCAGGCGATCCTCGAGGCCGCCGAACGCGTGCTCAGCGACAACCCGGCGGCGACGATGGAGCAGATCGCGGAAGCCGCCGGTGTCTCGCGGACGACCGTGCACCGCCGGTTTGCCAGCCGGGACGCGCTGGTGGACGCCATGACGCTCTGGGCGACCCAGCAGTTCCACGACGCGCTCGCCAGCGTCCGGCCCGACGTCACGCCGCCGCTGGTGGCGCTCTACCAGGTGACGGCGAACGTGCTGCGCGTCAAGCTCCGGTGGGGGTTCGCGATGAACGCCCACCCGGCCGAAGAAGGCGTGCTCACCCCGGACGTGGCCGCCCAGTGCGACGTCTTCTTCCGGCGGCTGGAGGAAAGCGGCGCGCTGCGGCCCGGCGTCGACCTGATCTGGGCCCGCCGCGTGTACTGCGCGCTCATCCACGAAGCGGCGCAGGACCAGGACTCCGCCGACCCGGACGCGCTGGCGACCCGCGTCGTAGACACCGTGCTGGGCGGCTTCGGCAAACCCGGCGTGACGATGGGCTAAACCGGACGGCGGGCTAGGGGAGCCCGTCCCCGGCGAGTTCGGCGACGATCTTCGCGATCCGCCGTTCGCGGGTCTCGGCGCGCTTGGCCGAAGTGACCGCTTCGGCGCGTTCCCGTTGCGCGGTAAAGGAAAGCTTGTCGAACGCCGCCCGCGCGCCGGTCCGTCCCGCCAGCGCCGAAGCCAGGTCGTCCGGCAGTTCGACGGTCCGCTCGGCGAGATCGGCTTCGAGCGTGACCTCGACCGTCTCTCCGGCGGCGACCCCGGCCGCCTCCCGGTTCGCCGCGCTGAGCGGCAGCATGAACTCGCCGGAGTAGACCGCGACCGTGCTCCGGTAGGTGTGCGGGCCGATGGTCACCCGGACCTTCGGCCGCCGTCCCTGGCCGAGGGACTCGACCACGTCGGCCGGGACCCGCAGGCCGGTGGCGGTTTTGCCGTTGAGTTCGACGAGCGTGCGGAACGTATGCGACATCGCTGCCTCCCGGTCCAGCTAAGCGTGCGGGACGCCGTCGCGCATCTCCGTGACCAGTGCGGCGACCACGGCCTTCAAAGATCCGTTGTACTGCTTCGCCACCGCCCGCTGCCGCTGATAGCTCGCGCCGACCTGGAGAATGTTCTCGACGTCGCGCAGTTCGCGCACGCAGTCCAGCCGCCGGGCGACCGGTTCCAGCCGGTCCAGCAGTTCGGCGAGGTCTTCGGTGACGAGGCGTTCGCGACCGGCGGCGTCGAGGATGACAATCGCGTCGAGGCCGTAGCGCGCGGCCCGCCATTTGTTCTCTTGCACGTGCCACGGCGGCAGCGTCGGCAGCGCTTCGCCTTTGTCGAGCCGGTCGCTGAAGTCGTCCACCAGGCATTGGGTGAGCGCCGAAATCGCGCCGACCTCCTGCAGCGTCGGCAATCCGTCGCACACCCGCATTTCGATGGTGCCGAAATGCGGGGCCGGGCGGATGTCCCAGCGGATCTCGGAAAAATGGTCGATCACGCCGGTGATGAACATGTCCTCGACGTAGCCCTCCAGTTCCGTCCACTTGCGGAACTGGAACGGCAGGCCGGCGGTCGGCAGCTGCTGGAACATCAGCGCGCGGTTCGAGGCGTACCCGGTGTCCTCGCCGGACCAGTACGGCGACGATGCGGACAGCGCCTGCAGATGCGGGGCGTAGCGCAGCAGCCCGTCGAGCACCGGCAGCACCTTGTCCCGGTGGTCGAGCCCGACGTGGACGTGCACGCCGTAGATCAGCATCTGCCTGCCCCACCACTGGGTGCGGTCGATCAGCTTGGCGTAGCGCTCCTTGTCGGTCACCTTCTGCCGGTACCACGAGGAAAACGGATGCGATCCGGCGGAGAACACCTCGACGCCCAGCGGGTCGGCGACCCGGTGCACCTCGTCGAGCGCCTCGTCGAGGTCGCGTTTCACCTCGCCGACCGTGCGGCAGACGCCGCTGACCACCTCGATGGTGTTGAGCAGCAGTTCCTGTTTGATCCGGGGATGCTCGGCCGCGCCGTCCGGGCGGACCGCGGCGAGCAGTTCCTCCGCGACCGACCGCAGTTCGCCGCTGCGCCGGTCCACCAGCGCGAGTTCCCATTCCGCGCCGACCGTGGAACGCCGGGACGCCTGGAAGTCGATCCGCATGCCCGCCCGGTCAGACTTGGGCGCCGTTGCTGGGGTCCGCGCCGGGCGGCGGGCCCTGGCGCACGCGCAGCAGGAGCAGCGCGATGCCGGTGGCGAGCGAGAGGATGCCGAGCGGCGTGGCGAGCGCGGGGCCGACCCCGATCAGGTTCGGCACGATCAGCAGCAGGAGCCCGACGACGAAGAACAGCAGCACGATGAACGCGCCCTTGCGCCAGCGCGGCAGCGGCGGCGGCTCCGGCGGCACGTAGTGCTCGTCGTCCTCGGCCGGGTCGCCGGAGAACATCGTGGTGTCCCAGTCGGTGCCGCCGGTGCGCCAGCCTTCCGACGGCGCGGGGGGCGCGGACGGGGGAGCGGAGGGCGGGTCCGCGGCGGGTTTGGGCTTGGCCTTGCCCGTTTCGGGTTCGGCCCCGGAGGACGCCTCGGGCTCGGCGGCCTTGGGCCCGGCGCCGGAGAACGGGTCCTCGTCCAGGAACACGCCCACGCCCTCGGCCCGCAGGTCGGCCACGATCTCGGCGAACGTGGCGTCGACGTCCTCGGGTCCGTCCGCGCCTTTCCCCCGGTTCATCCGGCACCCACCTGTCCCGCCCGCAGCTTCCGGGCGAAGTCGACACTGCGGCTGAAGATCAGCTCCGCGTCGTGGTCCTGCGTCGCGACGTGGAAACTGTTCTCCAGCACCACCTCGGTCACGTCCGTGCTCGAGATGCTGTCCAGAACGATCTGCGAGTTCTCGGGTTCGACGACGTGGTCGACCCGCGAGTGCAGCAGCAGCACCGGCTGCGTCACCTTCGGCAGGTCGGCCCGCACGATCTTCCACAGCCGGGCGAGGCTCGCCGCGGCCCGCACCGGCGTGCGCGGGTAAGCCAGTTCGACCTCGCCTGGCTTCGCGATGTCGTTGCCGATCGCGCGGATCGACGGGACCACCCGCGACAGCAGCGGCAGCACCTTGGCGTCCAGGCTCAGTCGCGTGACCGACGGGTTGACCAGCACGAGGCCGGAGATGTCCGAGCCGAACTCCTCGGCGAGGCGAAGGGAGAGCGTCCCGCCCATCGACATCCCGCCGACGAACACCTGGTCGCATTCCGCGCGCAGCGCCAGCAGCGCCTCGCGGACCGTGCCGTACCAGTCCTGCCAGTTCGTCCGGTTGGCGTCGCGCCAATGGGTGCCGTGGCCGGGCAGCAGCGGGCAGCGCACCGCGAAGCCCTCCCCGGCCAGATGGTCTCCCCAAGCGCGCATGCCCGCGGGCGTCGCGGTGAATCCGTGGCAGAGCAGGAAGCCGGCCCCGGAGGAACCCGGGTGGGAGAACGGTTCCGCGCCGGCGAGCACGCCCATCACGAACGCCCTTCCGAATCGAAGCGGTGGAGTCCTCCCATGCTCTCACGCCGAAGCCGGGTTGTGGGCCCCACTCGCGGAAGCGGAGATCCTTCCGGTCCCGCTGTGAGATCGGTCGCTGCCGCCGGGTGACCGCGCGCACTCGCGTTGTGCGGGCCGGTGCTTGTTCCGTACCCTGACCTGCCGGGGCCCGCGCGGGCAGGAAAGGACTGGAACCCGGTGCTGTACTGGCTGATGAAGTGGGTGTTCATCGGGCCGCTGCTGAAGACGCTGTGGCCCACGAAAGTCGTCGGCGCCGAAAACATCCCCGAGACGGGTGGCGCCATCCTCGCCGGGAACCACCTCGCGGTCGCGGATTCGTTCTTCATGCCGCTGCGGGTCAAGCGCAAGGTCACCTTCCCGGCGAAGTCGGAGTACTTCACCGAACCCGGGTTCAAGGGCCTGCTCAAGAAATGGTTCTTCACCGGCGTCGGCCAGTTCCCCATCGACCGCTCCGGCGGCAACGCCGCGCAGGCCGCGCTCGACACCGCGATCCGGCTGGTCAAGGACGGGCACCTGCTCGGCATCTACCCCGAGGGCACCCGCTCCCCGGACGGACGGCTGTACAAGGGCAAAACCGGCGTCGCCCGGATCGCGCTCGAATCGCGCGGCGTGGTGATCCCGGTGGCGATGGTCGGCACGGACAAGGTCAACCCGATCGGTTCCAAAATGTGGTGGCCGCGGAGGCTCGAGGTGCGCTTCGGCAAACCCCTCGACTTCTCCCGCTACGAGGGACTGGCCGGCGACCGGTTCATCGAACGGTCCATCACGGACGAGATCATGTACGCGCTGATGGAGCTGTCCGGCCAGGAGTACGTGGACATTTACGCGGCCAAGGCCAAGGAACTGCTCGCGGCGGAAGCGGCCGGAGTGAAGCCCGCGGTGCCGCAGCCGCGCGGTCTCGACGCCGATCGGGTGCCGGAGACGAAGGCCGGTTAGTCGCCCACTAGAGTTCCCCGGTGCGTTTTTTCTACGACACCGAGTTTATTGAGGACGGCGTGACGATTGACCTGGTGTCGATCGGTGTCGTTGACGAGCGCGGACGCGAGTTCTACGCCGTGTCCACGGATTTCGACCCTGGCCGGGCGGGGGCATGGGTGCGGGAGAACGTGCTGCCGAAGCTGCCGTCGCCCGCCGATCCGGCGTGGCGGAGCCGGGAGCGGATCCGGACGGATCTGCTGGAGTTCTTCGGGAAGCCGCCGGGCGGGATCGAGCTGTGGGCTTGGTTCGCGGCGTACGACCATGTGGCGCTGGCGCAGTTGTGGGGGCCGATGCCTGCGTTGCCTCGGCAGTTGCCGCGGTTCACCCGGGATTTGCGGCAGCGGTGGGAGGACGCGGGGAAGCCCAAGCTGCCGGCTGCGCCTGGGGATCAGCACGACGCGTTGGCTGATGCTCGGCATAACTTGCAGCGGTGGGAGGTTATTGAGGAGGCGTTTCGGCGGAGGTGAGGCCGCGGTTTCGGCTCGTCGCCTGGCGGCGACATTGCCGTGGGTTCTGCTTGGGGCACCCCGAAGCCCATTGTGATGACGGACGGCGGGTGCTTGTCAAGGA
>NZ_JBSHAM010000005.1:0-184848 GCF_053611505.1 Amycolatopsis sp. NPDC054798
CGCAATGTGGCATTGGGTGCGTCCGACGCACCGAACGCCACATTGGGTGCGTCGCATGCACCCAATGCCACATTGGGGCGCTTTCAGCGGGCGACGGCGGTTTCCCGGAGCGCGGCGTCCACCGGCACCGAGCGGGTCGGCTCCAAATACAGCTCCCGCAACAACAACCCGTCCATGTGCTGCACCGTCAGACCAGGCTGCTTCCCGGTCAGCCCGTTGAGAAACCCGCCGAGCTTGAACGCGCCCCGCACCGGCCACGACGGCATCGGCCGCACTCGGCGCGGTCGCCCAGCCGCCGCGGCCAGCCGGGTGAACATGTCCGTCCACCGCAGGTTTTCCTCTGCCACCGGGACATCCGCGCCCGACGCCTGCTCCAGCGCATCCACCGTCGCGACGCCGACCCCGCGCGCGCTCGTCGCCGCGGTACCTCCGGGCGGCGCGAAGAGCGGCGAGCCGGAGCGGACCCACTTCACGATCGGCACCGACCACTGTGGCACCCGATCCTCCGCGACGCCGAAGACGAACGGCACTTCGATCACCGCCACCGGCAACTCTGGCCCCGCGGTTTCGCGCGCGACGCGAGCCTGCTCCAGCCGACTGCGCACGTACGGATGCTTCGCGGCCAACCCCCACTCAGGGTGTACGCGGTCGAAGTACGTGTAGTACGACCCGAGCACAGCAGCTCGCGTACAGCCGACTTCGCGCGCCGCGCGCAACAACGCGGCGACGGGTGCGACGTTGCCCGCGCGCAGCCGAGGCTCGACCGGTCCGCGTCCGACCGCACGGTCGTCCATGCCGCCCGCGAAGACGACACCGTCATGTCCGTCGAGCGCTGAGCGCAGTTCGTCGTGAGAAGCCTTCGAGACGTCGAGCGTCCTGTCGACTCCCTCACGTGCCGTACGCGCGACCGCAGTCGTCTCGTGGCCGCGTTTCCGCAGCTCGTCGAGCACGTGCTGGCCCAGCAGCCCGCTGCCGCCCACCACCAAGATCTTCATGATCCCGATCTTTCCAGGTAGACACCGTCTACATACTTTGATAGACAGTGTCTACAAGATGAACCAGGGGTTACGGAGAGCGGAATGGGTTTCCACACGTTCGTCGCCGTCGGCGACAGCTGCGCTGAGGGGCTGGACGATCCCTACCCGGATCACAGCCAGTACCGCGGCTGGGCGGACTACGTCGCCGGGCGGCTCGCGCGCGACGAAACCGGGTTCCGTTACGCCAACCTCGCCGTTCGCGGACGGCGGCTCGACCAGATCACCGCGGAGCAGCTGCCGTCGGCCGAGCGGCACGAACCCGATCTGATCGCGCTGTTCGGCGGCGGCAACGACGTGATGAGCCGCGGCTGGGACGCCCGCACGGTCGCGCGCCGCGTGGACACCGCGATCCGCCAGTGCACGCAGATCGCGCCGAACGTCGTCACTTTCACCTTGAGCGACATCGCGCACCGCATGCCGCTGGGCGCGCGGATGCGGCCGAGGGTCACCGCGCTCAACGACGCCATCCGCGAGGCTTCGGTCAGCTACGGCGCGAAGCTCGTCGACCTGTGGCCGGACCAGGCCGCGCACGATTCGCGCTACTTCGGGCCAGACCGGTTGCACCTGTCACAGGCCGGGCATTTGCGGGTGGCCGGCCACGTACTCGACCGGCTAGGTGTCGCGCACGACGGCAGCTGGTTGCAGCCGTTGTCCGGCGCTCCGGCCCAGGGCAGTGCGATCGCCGACCTGCGCTGGCTGTGGCAGGAGGTGCTGCCGGTCGGGATCACGCGGCTGCGCAACCGGCTCACCGGCCGGTCCCCTGGCGACGGCTTCCTGCCGAAGCGTCCGGAGCTGCTTCCCGTGGCCTTCTCCGAAGCTCAGGTATGAGCGCGCGGCAGCGGTTGATCAGCACCGCCGCGGACTTGCTCGTCGGCTCCGGCGTCGAGGCCGTGACCTTGCGCGGCATCGCGAAGGCGGCTGGCGTGTCGCACGGTGCGCCGCTTCGCCACTTCTCGGGGCGCGCGGAGCTGCTGTCGGCCGTAGCGACGCTCGGCTTCACGCAGCTGCTGCACCGAGGCGCGCAGTTGCCCGACGGAAGCCCGCGCGAGCGCATCACGGCCGCCTGTCACGCGTACGTCGACTTCGCGGTGACAAACCCCGCCATGTTCGAGCTGATGTTTCGTCGCGACCTCATCGACCCTGAGGAACCGGGGCTGGTCGCGGCCAGCAGTGCCGTCTTCGACACCTTCGCGAAGCTAGTGCGCCTCGACCGCGCCGAAGCGGACGACGACCGGCTTCGCCCGGGTACGGATCCGCGGCTCGTCGCGGCGTCGCTGTGGGCCGCGTTGCACGGTCTGGCGCAGTTGTGGCTGTGGGGCGGACTGGCGGGAGCGAGCTTCGCGCCTTCGCCGGAAGCGGCGTTGGCGGTGACGCTGGACGCGTATCTGGGGTGAAGCTCAGCGGAGAGCCCGGAATCCTCCCCACCCCTGGCTCTCCGCCGAGCAGCGGGAATGGATAACCATTCAGAACCGACCGTAACCGCTCGATCCTTCCCCGGGATCCACCCTCCGCCGCATCCCCGGTAAACCCTGGCGGTAGCCCGCCTGCCGCGACCGCGGTAGCTGACTGGGAAACCGCCGGTCAGGAAGGTAGCTTCGGGCGCGTGATGCGGATCTTGCGGGCGCGGCCGCTCCTCACGGATTCGCTGCTGGCCGCCGCCGTCGCGCTCTTCCTCCTCGCCGGGGCGGCGGTCCACCACGGCTCGCTCGGCGACCGGCCGGGGCTGCCCGGGCTGCTGCTCGCCGCGGCGGGCGCGGTGCCGCTGGCGTTCCGGCGGCGCTACCCGATCAGCGTGCTGATCGTGGTGACCCTGATGGTCGGTGCGTTCGCGCTGGCCGGGTACCGCGCGACGCTCGGCCGTCCCGACGTGCTGATCGCCGCGTACACGGTGTGGGCGCGCTATCCGGTGCGGCAAGCCTGGCCGCCGTCGCTGTTCGCAGCGGCCGGTTTCGAGGTCACGATGCTCGTCGGCGACAGTTCGAACCCGGTCGGCGACACGGTGATCGCGGTGCTGCAAGCGTCCGCGACTATCCTTATTGGACACTCGGTTTACCTTCGCGGACTCGCTCTGCACGCGACCGCGGAACGTGCCGACCGCGCCGAACTGGCGGTCGTCGAGGAGCGGCTGCGCATCGCGCGCGAGCTGCACGACGTGGTGTCGCACCACCTTTCGGTGATCTCCGTGCAGGCCAACCTCGCGCGGTACGTCTTCGAGTCCGCGCCGGACACCGCGCGCAGCGCGCTCGACACGATCACCGGCACGACCACCGAGGCGCTGGACGAACTCCGCCGCCTGCTCAGCGTGCTGCGGCCGCCGCATCACGAGCCGGGCGAATACCGGCCGCAGCCGGGTCTCGAAGAGCTCCCCGCGCTGGTCAGCCGGGTCCGCGAGGCCGGGCTGACGGTGCGGCTGCGGGTCACCGGAACGCCGCGGACGCTGCCGCCTGGCCAGCAGCTGTGCGCGTACCGGGTCGCGCAGGAAGCGCTGACGAACGTCCTCAAGCACGCGCCGGATTCGTTCGCCTCGCTGGAGGTCGAGTACCTGGCCGACGCGCTGCGGCTGAGCGTGGCCGACTCCGGCGGCGGACCGGCCGCCGACGGCAATCCCGCCGGTCACGGCCTCGTCGGCATGCGGGAGCGGGCGCGTATGTACGGTGGCGAGATCGAAATCGGGCCCCGCGAACCGGCGGGGTTCGAGGTTGTGCTGACCCTCCCGTACCCGGGCCGGACCGCTGGAGAACCGAAGTGACCAGTGTGCTCGTGGTGGACGACCAGGACCTCGTCCGCGCCGGCCTCGTCGCGCTGCTCGACGCCGCGCCGGGCGTCGAGGTCGTCGGCGAGGCACGGGACGGGCTGGAGGCCGTGCACGAGGCGGCGCGGCTGCGGCCCGAGGTGATCCTGATGGACATCCGGCTGCCCGGCCTCGACGGAGTGTCGGCCACCGCCCGCATCCTCGCCGGGCCGGACAACCCGCGAGTGCTGATCCTGACCGTCTTCGACCTCGACGAATACGTGTACCGCGCGCTGCGGGCCGGCGCGGCCGGATTCCTGCTCAAAGACAGTCCGCCGGAAACGCTGATCTCCGGCATCCAGGCAATCGCGCGCGGGGACATGCTGTTCGGCCCGACAATCACGCGGCGGCTGGTCGAGGCGTACACGAGCGCGCCACCCGCCGAGCCCGCGCCGGAGCTGAGCGGGCTGACCGAACGCGAACGCGAGGTGCTCCGGCTGGTCGGCACCGGGATGCCGAACGGGGAGATCGCGGCTCGGCTGCTGGTCAGCGAGGCCACGGTGAAGACGCACCTCAACCGGCTGATGCCGAAGCTGGGGATTTCCAGCCGGGCGCAGGCGGTGGTGGTCGCTTACGAAACCGGTTTGGTTCGGCCGGGGCGGTAGCCGGATTCGTTGCGCGGCAGGCGTTCTGCGGCGTGTTGACCAGGCATTCCGTAAGGGCCCAGCGCAGGACCTATCGGCCCAGCAACTGGCGCATCAAGACGGCGCAGGCCGGGGAGGCCGCTTGCGAAACCGGCCCGGCCCGGGGCGATAGCCGAATTCGTTGCTCAGCAGACGTTCCGCAGCGTGTTGACCGGCCATTCCGTGCACGGCCGGGCCAGGCGAGGTCGCCGCTGAGCACAGATACTCACCGCGCAACAGGGTGCGAGAAGGGTCTCACCGCAAAACCGGGCGGCCCAGCAACCGGCGCATCGAGACCACGCAGGCCGGGGAGGTCGCTTACAAAACCGGCCCGGTACGGCCCGGCTGATAACCGAATTCGTTGCGCAGCACGCGTTCTGCGGCGTGCTGACCGCCCATCCCATGCACACCCGGACCCGGCGGAGTCGCCGCCGAACACAGGTACACACCGCGCAACGGGGTGCGATAAGGATCCCACCGCAGAACCGGCCGACCCAGCAACTGGCGCATCGTAACCGCACCGGCCGCGACGTCGCCGCCGACGTAATTGGCGTTGTACGCCTCGAATTCGCTCGCCGGGATCGACCGCAAGGCGAGGATCGTGTCGCGGAAGCCGGGCGCGAAGCGTTCGATTCGGCGGATGATCGCGGCGGTCGGGTCCAGCGGATCTCCGTGCGGGACATGGGCATAGGCCCAGATCGGCTGTTTGCCGGGGAGACCGCGGGACGGGTCGGCGGCCATCGGCTGGGAGAGGAGGACGAACGGGTCCCGTGCCCGTTTTCCGGCGGCGACCGCGTTCTCAGCCGCGTAGACCTCGGTTTTCGTTCCTCCGATGTGGACAGTCCCGGCCTGGGCGAGTTCCTTCTCGCGCCACGGGATCGCTTCGGAGACCAGGAAATCGACCTTCGCCGCCGCCGGTCCGTAGCGGACTTTCTCCAGCGCTCTGCGGTACCGATGAGGCAGCAACGGTCCAGCCAGCTCTAGGACGCCTTTCGGCGCTAAGTCCAGCAGGACGGCGCGCGCATGCGCTAGCTCGCGTACGTCGGCGACGCGCGCGTTGGTGCGTACGCGACCACCGTGTGCCTCGAGGTCAGCGATGAGGGCGTCGGTGATGCGTTGCGAACCGCCGCGCGGAATCGGCCAACCTGTGGTGTGCGCGAGATGGCTCAGCAGCACCGCGATACCGCCGCCTACGAGTGAGGGCAGCTTGCCAAGCGCGTGCGCCTCGACGCCAGCTAGGAGCGCCGCCGCTTCCTTGCCCTGGAAGGAATTCACTGTCGCGGCGAGAGTGCGCGTCGCGAGGTAAGCCGCTGTACGCGGGCGCGGCGGGTGTCGAAGGTCGCCGAGAAGCGCTTCGGTGATCTCAGCGGTGTGCTCAACCAGTGGCGCCATAAAGCGCCGCCACCGTTGCCCGTCGGCTCCTAGGCGCGCGCAGGTGCGGTCGAGATCCGCGTACGCGATCGCTGTGGTCTTCTCGTCGATCGGATGCGCGTACGGGATTTCCGGGTGGCAGAGGTCGAGGTCGAACTGACGCAGAAACGGCGACGCCGCGGCCATCGGATGGACCGCAGAGCAAATGTCGTGGACGACGTCGGCGTCGAACAACCGCTTCGACCGCGTGCCTCCACCCGGTTCGCTCGCCGCCTCGAACACCTCGACCGACAACCCGGCCCGCGCCAGCACCACGGCCGCGGCCAGGCCGTTCGGCCCCGAGCCGACGACCGCGGCGTCCAGCGTGACAGGCGGAGACATGTCCCGATCGTAGGGTTGCGACGAACCGGGCGCCCAGTGTCACTCCCGAACATCTGATCGAATATTGTCGTACCCCACGCCTACCGTGCACCCCAAGCCGGTCCGCACGGGCCGCGCCTGCTGGAGAGGGGGGTCATGCCCGACCACGACACGTTGCTGGAGCGCGTGCGGAAGCTGCTGGCCAAGGCCGAGGACCCGGCCGTCACGCCCGCCGAAGCCGAGCTGTACAACACCAAAGCGGCGCAGCTGATCGCGCGGCACGGGATCGACAACGCGATGCTGGCCGCGTCCGGCCACAGCGGCGACGACATCACGGTGCTGAAGCTGCCGATCGCCAATCCGTACAGCCGCGACAAGGCCAGCCTCCTCACCAGCATCGCCTATCCCTTGCGCTGCCGGACGCTGTTGCACCGGGTCGGCCAAGGGGTCGAAGAGGTCACCGTGTTCGGCTTCCGCACCGACCTCGCGCGGGTCGAGCTGCTGTACACCAGCCTGCTGCTGCAGGCGAGCACGCAGCTGACGCGGGTACGGCCGGAGGAACGCGTTTTCCGCGAATCGCTGGCGGCGTATCGGCGGACGTGGCTGCACGGTTTCGCGCGTGCGGTGCACGAGCGGCTGACTGCGGCGGAGGAAAACGCTGCGCGGACGTACCGATCCGAGGTCGCCGGGAAATCGGCGGAGCTGGTGGTGCGGGATCGGACCGCGTTGGTGCAGCAGGCTTTCGACCGGGAGTACGGGGATCTGCGCTCGGCGGCCCCGCGACGGTTGTCGGGGTCGGGGTACCGGGAGGGGCACCGGGCCGGGACCCGGGCGAATCTCGACCCGGCGGCGCTGGGGCGGCGGAGGCCAGCGCTACCGGTGCGGTGAGGACAGTGGTTGCAGAGCAGCGGCCCGTGAGAGCGGTTGCGGAGCAGCGGCCCGCGAGGGGAACCATCCGGACAGGCTCGCTGGGCGGCTATGGGAGATCTCGTGCTCCGCGTTGAAGACCTCACCACCCGGCCCGACCTGCGCGTTCCCGCGCTTCAGCTGGGCTTCGTCGGCGGAGAGTTCCTCGGCAATGGCTTGACCGCCGGGCTGGCCAGTTCACAACGGATCGCCGCGCACTGGCCTGAGTTCTTTCTGGTTCTTCTCCGCGACAACACCCCGGTCGCGCGAGCGGCGGCGATACCCGTCGCCTTCCCTGCCCCGGAACGGCCTGAGCTGCCCGACCACGGCTGGGACGGCGCCCTCGCCTGGGCCGCCGAAGACCACCTCGACGGGCGGGAACCCACCGCGCTGGTCGCGCTCGAGGTGTACGTCGCGGAAACCGCACGCGGGCAAGGGATCGCCGCGCAAGCGCTGGCCGAGTTGAAGAACCGGGCGCGCCGGGCGGGGCTTTCCCGGCTGGTCGTGCCGGTGCGGCCGACCGGGAAGCCGCCCCTGGAGTCCATTGTGGACTATCTCGGCCGGGACACCGATCCCTGGCTGCGCAGCCACGAACGGCTCGGCGCGGAGTTCCGGAAGATCGCGCCGTTCGCGATGACCGTCACCGGCACGCTCGCGCAGTGGGAGGAGTGGACCGGCATCCGCCTCGAAGACGGGCACACCGTCGTTCCCGGCGGGATCGCGCCGGTACTCGCGTCGCGGGCACAGGATCTGGGCGTGTACGTCGAGCCGAACGTCTGGTACGAACACCCGCTCTGACTAGACCTGTTCCCAGCCGGGCAGCCAAACCCCGTCCCCCGGTTCCTGCCCCGTCACCAGATAATCGCGCAGTTTCCGCACGTCCGGATGCGCGGCCTCGCGCCGCCACAGCAGCGACATCGGGTACACCGGCGTCGGGTCCACCACCAGCACCCGGCGGAGGTCGTACTCGTCCGGCCAGAAGTAGCGCGAACCGGCGCCGACGAAGGTCGACAGGTCCGGCGAGGTCGCGAGTTCGTCCAGCATCGTCTCGTTGCCGAAGACCGGACCGGACACGTCGATGGTCAGGTCGAACGCCTCGGACAGCTCGGCGTAGTACGCGCCCCATTCCGTGCTCGCGGACAATCCCGGCATCCAGATCCGGTGCCCGGCCAGCTTCGCGATCGGCACCGACGGCAGGTCGGCGAACGGATGGCGCGGGCCGACGAGCAGCTCGTGCGCGTCGTAGTCCACTACTCCGCTCGTTACGCCGCCCGGCAAAGCGCGCTTCGGAACTCCGCGAAACGCCGCGTCAACGGAACCGGCGGCGACCGCGGCGACGGCGGCGTCGAAGGTCAGCTCGGCGCCGGAGGTCACCACCTCCAGCTCCACCTCCGGAAACGCCCGGTGGAAACTCAGCGCCAGATGCGCCGACTTGGTCCGCCGGTTCAGCACGTCTACCCGCAGCGGGCGCTTCTCCGGACGCACCGCGGCGAGCGCGTGCTTCTCGGCGTCGAGCAGCACTCGCGCGTGCGGCAGAAACGCCTCGCCGTCACTGCTCAACCGGGCTCCGCGCGCGGTGCGGGTGAACAGCTGCACTCCTAGCTCGCGCTCCAGCGCACCGACGCGCTTCGACACCGCTTGCTGCGTGATCCCCAGCTCCGCGGCCGCTTCCTGGAACTGCCCCCCGTCCACGACGGCGACGAAGGTCCGCACGAATTCCAGCTCCACGGGCCAATCCTAAGCGCTCGCGCCGCCCGGCGCGGGCACCTGACCCAACCCCGCTACTTGTCTGAGGAGTTGTGTTACGCTCCGCCTCGATGTTCACGCGATTCCTTCTCCTTCGCCGCCACGGCGGGGCCTGACCGGACCGGCCCCCCGCCGTGGGGCGAGCACGCGCGCCGGTCGTCTTCCGACCTCCCGAGAAGGACCGCAGATGAACACCGTGTGGAACCGGCAACGAGCCTCCCGCATGCCCTCGCACCGTTACCGCGACGTCTACCAGCGCGTCGACGTCCCCAACACCGGCCGGGCCTGGCCCGGCAACCGGATCACGCACGCCCCGCTCTGGGTGCCGGTCGACCTGCGCGACGGCAACCAGGCGCTGGCCGAACCGATGGACCCGGCGCGCAAACGCCGGTTCTTCGAGCTGATGGTCACCATGGGGTACAAGGAAATCGAGGTCGGCTACCCGTCCGCCTCGCAGACCGACTACGACTTCGTCCGGCTGCTCGCGGACACCGATCTGGCCCCGGACGACGTCACCATCGTCGTGTTCACCCCGGCCCGCCGCGACCTGATCGAGCGCACCGTCGAGTCCATTCGCGGCATCCGCAACGACGTCGTGATCCACCTGTACACCGCCACCGCGCCGACCTGGCGCACGGTGGTCCTCGGCCACGATCAGGCGTCGCTGAAAGAACTGATCCTCACCGGTGCCCGCGACGTTCTGCGCGCGGCCGGCGACCTGCCGAACGTGCGTTTCGAGTTCTCCCCCGAGGTCTTCAACCTCACCGAACCCGGGTACGTGCTGGAGGTGTGCGACGCGGTCACCGAGACGTGGCAGGCGAGCCCGGACCGTCCGGTGATCCTGAATCTCCCGGCGACCGTCGAGATCGCGACGCCCAATGTGTACGCCGACCAGATCGAGTACATGCACCGCAATCTCGCGCGCCGCGACTCGGTGATCCTGTCCGTGCACCCGCACAACGACCGCGGCACCGGCGTCGCCTGCGCCGAACTCGCGGTGCTGGCCGGGGCCGAACGCGTCGAGGGCTGCCTTTTCGGCAACGGCGAGCGCACCGGCAACGTCGATCTGGCAACGCTGGCGCTGAACCTGCACGCACAGGGCGTCGACCCGATGATCGACTTCTCCGACATCGACGAGATCCGCCGCACCGTCGAGTACTGCAACCGGATCGAGGTCCACGCGCGGCATCCGTACGTCGGCGACCTCGTGCACACCGCGTTCAGCGGCACCCACCAGGACGCGATCAAGAAGGGCTTCGCCGAACATCACGCGCGTGCGGCGGAAACCGGCGTGCCCGCCGGCGAACTCGACTGGCGCGTGCCGTACCTGCCGATCGACCCGGCCGACCTCGGGCGCGACTACGCCGCCGTGATCCGGGTCAACTCGCAGTCCGGCAAGGGCGGAATCGCTTACCTGCTGGAAAGCGAGTACGGCATCACGCTGCCGCGCCGGTTGCAGATCGACTTCGCGCGCCGCGTCCAAGACCACACCGACGGCTCCGGGCATGAGGTGACCGCGACCGAACTGTGGCAGCTCTTCGAGTCCGCGTACCTCCAGCCCAGCCCGGCGATCACGTTGTCCCGCTTCGAAAACTCGGCCGACGAACACACCAGCATCACCCTGCGCGTCGACGGGAACGAGCACACCACCACGCACGCCGGAACCGGGCCGGTCGAAGCGCTCACCGCGGCGCTCGGCGAGCACGGGCGGAAGGTGGACATCGTGGCCCTGCACCAGACGAGCATCGGCTCCGGCAACGACAGTGAAGCGTTGACGCTGCTGGAGTATCGCACTGACGGCGGTACACAGTGGACAGCTGGGCGGGACCGTTCGGTGCTCGCGGCCAGCCTGACCGCGGTGGTGAACGCCGCGTCGCGGTGACTCAGGGCCTCGCCCAGTCACGCGAACGCATCCCGCCGGGGCTCAGCAGTTCGTGAACTGAGCCGGGTTCCGGTGCGGATGCGGTCGCGTGGCGGTCTCCGACAGGGTTCAGCAGTTCGTGCCGCGGTCGAGCACCGGCGCGCTCGCCTGACGGTCCCCGGCCGGTCGCGGACGGAGCGGCCACCAAAGCGCCTTGCCCAAAAGCGCGGCGAGAGCCGGGACCAGCACCAGCGAAAGGACGAGCGCGGAGAGCATGATGCCGAGGGCCATCGCGAAGGCGACCTGTTCGTTGCCGGGACTGGTGGCGAGCGTGGCGAAAGAACCGGCGAGCACCGCACCGGCGGTCGCGATGGCCGGGGCGGTGTGCCGGACCGCGCGGGCCACTGCGGTTCGTGCCGGGCCTGGCCGTCGCGTCTCCTCGCGGATCCGGTCGGTGATAAGGATGTTGTAGTCGGTGCCCAGTGCCACGACGAACAGGAACAGCACCAGCGGAAGCGTGAAGTTGACGCCGGGCTCGCCGGCGACGTGCTGGAACAGCAGCGTGGCGGCGCCGAGGGTGGCGGCGAACCCGAGCCCGACCGACAGCATCAGGAGCACCGGCGCGAGCAGGCTGCGCAGGAGCAGCAGCAGAATCAGCGCGATCAGCACGGCCGCGACCGGGAACACGATCTTCAAGTCGTGGTCGACGGCGGTGGAGATGTCGGCGAAGATCGCCGCCGTCCCGCCCACGTGCGCCGTCGTTCCGCCGGGCGTGTTCCGGGCGACGGCGGTCCGGACCGGTCCGGCGGCGAGGTCGCGGGCCTGCTGGCTTTGCGAGCCGACGGTCAGGTAGAGGTCGATCCGGGCCGCACGGCGGTCCTCGGTCAGGACCGTCGGCGCGACTTGGCCCACCCCGCCGACTCGGGAGAGACCTTGGGCGAGTCCGTCGAGCCGTTCGACGGTCAGGGTCGAGCCGTCCTCGGTGGTGACGAAGACGCTCGTCGGATCGGACACTCCGGCGGGGAGTGCGCGAGAGATCTCAGCCGCGGTGGCCGCTGCGGGAGTCGAGTCGCCGGAGCTGGGCCGGCCGTAGTCCATCCGGATTCCGGTCAATCCCAGCGCCAGTGCGCCGAGCAGCGCGACGGAGGCGGCCGCCATCATCAGCGGCCGTCGCGTGACCAGCGAGGCCAGTCGGGCGGCGCGGCCTTCCGCGGGCTGGCGGCTCAACGCGGCGGAGGGCCAGAACATCTTGCGTCCAGCGACCGCGAGCAGCGCGGGCATGAGGGTGAGACTGCCGAGCAGCATCACCAGTACCGCGACGGCGATCGCCGGACCCAGCGAGCGGAACTGTCCGAAGGTCGCCGCTCCCAACGTCGCGAACGCGGCCACGATGGTCAGCGCCGCCGAAGCGATCGCGGTGCCTACGCGGGCGGAGACCTGCGCGGCTGCCTCGCGGGCGGGCTGGTCGGGCCGGTCGCGCAGGTGCTCGCGAAAACGGAACAGCAGGAACAGCAGATAGTCGATGCCGATGCCGAGCAGGACGACGGAGATCAGGTCCGGGGTGCCCGCGTCGAGCTTGTGCCCGGCGAGCAGCGCGGCACCTGCCACGGCTCCGGCCGCGGCACCGCCGATCAGGGCGACCGCCAGCAGCGGCAGCAAGGCCGCCAGCACACTGCGGAACACCAGCACATTGAGCAGGATGATGAAAACCATGACCAGTGCGCTGCCCACCTTCGCGGCGACCGCGTGCGCATCGGTCGTGTCGACCCGCTCGGCGAGACTTCCGGTGAAACCGGTCCGCATCCCCGCCTCGGCGAACTCCGTCCGGGCGGCGTCCCGGAAGGTCCGGTAGACCCCCTGGACCCCCTTGTCCGAGGGATTTCCCGTCAGCTGCACGGAAAGCAGTGCGAAACTCCGGTCGGGCGCGGTCATGGCCGGGACGATCCGGGGCGTCTGGGAACGGTCTGGGACGAGGAACCGCGGCATGTCGTCCTCGGTGGGCATGAGCACCTGACGCCGGGCCAGTTTCGCCGCCTCGGCCTCGATCCGCTCTTGATCCGCGCTCCCGAGCGCTTTGCCGTCAGCGCGGGCGACGAGCATCGTCACCGTGGTGGCGTCGGGGTTCGTCCCGAATTTTTCCTCGGCGATCCGCTGCGCTGCGGCCGAGTCGTATCCGCTGGGAAGGAAGTCCGCCGACTGGTGCTGAGTCACGCGGGCGAGCACGGTCGGGGTCAGCGCGATCAGGGCGGCGCCGAGCAGCACCCACGCGGCGATCACCCGCCACGGTCGTCGGGTGGAGTATCCGGTCAGGGCGCGGATCACGAGGTTCCTCCGGCAGAAGTGCTTGTCCGCCGGGGATTCCCGGCCGGTTTTCAGTCCAGCACTCCGACGGGTAAGCAAGCGTCGTCGCGGCGGATGATCCGGGACGGGGTCCGCGGTCCCTTCCCCGCACCGGGACTAGGACCCTGGTCCTAGTCCCGGACCGCCGCGGGCTCCGTGCGACCCTGTCCTGGGCCGGGAGGCCGGACGCAGGGAGAACAGACATGTCCAGGAGCCGGCCAGACGTGCGGGTGCCGTCGCACGGCATCGAGCCGCCGTGGACTCGCAACGACGCGCTCGTGGCGGGCGGCGCGTGCGTGATGAACCTGCTCAGCTACGTGTTCTTCAGCACCCCCGACGGCCGCTACGACGTGCGTGCCACCGGATTCCTTCTCGTCGCGCTGGCTGCGGTACCGCTGCTCGCCCGGCGCACTCACCCGGTAACGGTGCTCGCCGCTGTGCTGGCGCTCGACACGACGGCCACTTTGATCGTTCCGCTGCCGAGCCATTTCGGCGCGGTGCTGATAGTCGCCCTGTACTCGGTCGCCCGGTCACGCACCGGATGGGTGACCGCGGCCGCGGCTGTCGCGACGGTGTCACTGACGCTGCTGAGCCAGAGCGACGGCCGGATCCCGCTGTGGCGAGACGTCGTCACCCCGCTCCTGACCGCACTGCTCGTCGTCGGCACCGCACTGGTGATCAACCGCTGGCAGCGGGAGGTCGCGGCCAACCGACGGCTCCTCGCCGACCGCGCAGTGGCCGACGAACGCCGCCGCATCGCCAGGGAACTGCACGACATCGTGGCGCACCACATCACCACGATGCAGCTGATGGCGGGCGGGGCGCGGGCCAACCTCGCCGAACCGGAGGTTGTCCGGGAGGCGCTGACTGCATTGGAGTCCTCCGGCCGGCTCGCACTGAGCGAGATGCGCCAGCTCCTCGACGTGCTTCGCGCCGACGACGAACCGCAGGCCTCGCCGTCGCTGCCCCAGCCCGGGGTCGACGGGCTCGACCGTCTCGTGGCCGAGTCCGGTCTCGCCGGACTGCCTGCCGAGTTCAGCGTCCACGGATCGCCGCGTCCACTGCCGCCGACGGTCGGCCTCACGGTGTTCAGGATTGTCCAGGAAGCCCTTACCAACGCCCGCAAGCACGCTGGGCAGGCCCACGCGTTCGTAGAGCTGACCTACCGCCGAGACAGCGTCACCGTCGAGGTGCGAGACGACGGCGGAGGCACCTCACCGCAGGACTCCGCACCGGGTCCGGGAGGCTTCGGCTTGATCGGCATGCGCGAGCGCGTCGCCCTGCACCACGGCACCCTTGCTGTCGGCCCGCGAGCCGACGGAGGGTTCGCTGTGGTGGCCGACCTGCCGCTGACCACGGACCAGGCCGCCGACGCGGCCGTCCAGCACGAAGGGACGACGCGATGGTGATCCGGGTGCTGATCGCGGACGACCAGCCGCTCGTCCGCCGAGGACTGTCGCTGATCCTCTCCCCGGACCCCTCGTTTGAGGTGGTGGGCGAGGCCGAAGACGGCGCGCAGGCCGTCGCACTCGCCCGGCAGTCGCGCCCGGACGTCGTGGTGATGGATGTCCGGATGCCGGTCCTCGACGGGATCAGCGCTACGAGGGAACTCGCCGCCACCGTGCCCAGCTGCCGGGTCCTGGCACTGAGCACCTTCGATCTTGACGAGTACGTCGTCGGTGCCCTGCGCGCCGGGGCCTGCGGTTTCCTGCCCAAGGACAGCTCCCCGGAAGAACTGGCCGCGGCGATCCGCACGGTCCACGCCGGGGACGCCGCGGTCGCGCCGCGCCTGCTCACCCGGCTGATCGCTGCCTACGTGCGACCGCATTCCGCCGCTCCGCAGACCCCCACCGGCGTCGACGGCCTCACTCCCCGCGAGGTCGAGGTGTGGCGGTTGATGGCCACCGGCCTCGGCAACGCCGAGATCTCCCGCGCACTGGAAATCAGCCTCTCCACGGTGAAAAACCACATCACCGGGCTTTTCGACAAGCTCGCCGTTCGCGACCGCGCACAAGCGGTCATCGCGGCTTACGAATCAGGGCTCGTCACCGCCCGCGGGGCGACCGCGGAACCGCCCAGCGCCTAACGGGATCCGCCTGCGGTCCTCGGCGAGCGCTGTGCCGGGAATCAGCCGTTGCCGCGGAGATACGTCAGCACCGCCAGCCGCCGGGCGATCGACGCGTTGGAGTGTCCCTCGGCGATCAACGACAGAACCTCACGCTCCCGCGCCGAAAGCCGGGCGAGCGGGTACGAATCAGGGCTCGTCACCGCCCGCACGGCGACCGCGGAACCGCCCAGCGCCTAACGAAATCCGCCTGCGGTCCTCGGCGAGCGCTGTGCCGGGAATCAGCCGCTACCGCGGAGATACGTCAGCACCGCCAGCACTCGCCGGTTCCCGTCGTCGGTCGGCGGGAGGTCGAGTTTCGCCAGGATGCTCCCGACGTGCTTGCCCACCGCGGCGTCGGACACCACCAGCCGCCGGGCGATCGACGCGTTGGAGTGGCCCTCGGCGATCAACGACAGAACCTCTCGCTCCCGCGCCGACAACCGGGCCAGCGGATCGGCCCTTCGGCGCAGCAACTGGCGCACCACCTGCGGATCCACCGCCGTTCCGCCGTCAACGACCTGGCGCAGCGTCGCGACGAATTCCTCGACGTCGACCACCCGGTCCTTGAGCAGATAGCCGACCCCGCGCCCCTCGGCGGAGTCGAGCAGGTCGGCCGCGTGGTGGTGTTCGACGTATTGGCTCAGCACCACGACAGCCAGCTCCGGCCGGATGCGCCGCAGCTCGACCGCGGCGCGCAGGCCCTCGTCCGAATGCCCGGGCGGCATCCGGATGTCGGTGAGCACCAGGTCCGGCTCGTGCTCGCGCACGGCGGCGTGCAGCCCCTCGGCGTCGCCGACCGCGGCGACGACCTCGAAGCCGAACCGCGCCAGCAAACCGCACAATCCCTCGCGCAGCAGCACCTCGTCCTCGGCGAGGACGACCCGCATCGGCTCTCCCTTCAGCACGGCAGCTCCACTCGCACGACGGTCGGCCCGCCCACCGGACTGCGCACCCACATCCGGCCGCCCAACACGGCGATCCGGTCGCTCAACCCGGTGATCCCCGTGCCGCGCGCCGGATCAGCACCGCCAGCTCCGTTGTCCCACACCTCAATCGTAAGGAGCGGACCGACAATTTTGGCGGTCACTGAGGCGCAGGTGGCCGCGGAATGCTTGGCAACGTTGGTCAACGACTCGGCCACCACGAAGTACGCAGTGGATTCCACCGACTCCGCCAACCGCGTGGGCACCGCCACATCGACGGTGACCGGCACCGCGCACCCGTCGGCGAGTTCTTCCAACGCAGCGGGCAAACCGAGTTCGGCCAACGCTCGCGGATGGATGCCGTTGATCAGCTCACGGAGTTCGACCATCAGTTTCTTGGCCTGATCATGCGCGTCCGACACCGCCTTCGCCGCCGCTGAATCGGGCGGCAGATCGACCTTCGCGAGCCCAAGCTGCAGGCTCAGCCCGACCAGCCGCTGTTGCGCGCCGTCGTGCAGATCGCGTTCGATGCGCTTGCGTTCCGCGTCGAACGCCGACAGCAGCCGGGTGCGGGATTGCGACACCTCGGTCAGCTCGCCGCGAAGCTTCTCGGCCGGACCGGCCGTGAGCAACGAACGGGCCAGCATCGCGTGCAGGCCGGCGGATCCGGACAGCAGGTAGCCCGCCAGCACGAGCAGCACCACCCCGGCCAGCGCGAACGGCACGGCCCCTCCCGGAGTGGAAACCTCGGCGAAGCCAACGGAAATCGTGTCGTTGGCATTCACGAGCAGCGGACTGGCTATCAAAATCAGCGCGAAGAACGCGACCAGGCCGGCCACGGAATACAGCGCGGGAATCGCGGTGCACAACAGGACCGCGTAGCCGAGTTCGCGCCACGCGGCCGGTTCGGTGTACCGCGCCCGCATTCGGGGCCACCAGCCCGGTTCACTGGCCGGTCCAAACGGGACACTCACCGGATTGAGGTCGACCATGCGCAGCCGCTGCCGTTCGACCCCGGCCACCACCGCCGCCCACGCGGGGCCGGCGGTCAGGAACAGCAGGATCCCGAACACCGAGGCAACCGCGACGAGCTCCAGGTCGGACGTCTGCCCTTGCACGACCCGGCTGACCAGCACCGCGAGCGGCAGCAGGCAGAACCCGAACGGAAGCCCGAACAGCAGCGTCATCGGGCCGGTGCTGAACCCGTACAGCAACGCTCGCCACGGCCAGGAGGAAATCAGGAACGTCCGACGCGACAAGGCATCGAGCACAGTGCGCGGTTGCGCGGTCGGAGAGACGGTAGCCACGCGATCCAGACTAGCCAGCGCGTTGGCCGGTCTCGATCGGTTTGCCCGTAGTCTCGGAGGTAGGGCTAGGCATACCACGGCGGCGGATTGTCCGCCCGGGTGAGCAACCGGCGCAGTGGCGGACGCGTGAACATCCGCATCACGATCGCGTTCAGCCGCGCTTCCCAAGCAGTGCTGGGGGCCCATCGCTTGAGCATCGCCGGGGTCGCGTCCCGGTGTCCCCAGTGGACGAACCGGCGCATCCGGGTTTCGTACCGGCCAAGGTCGCCGGTCGCAACGGCCTCGGCCAGCGCCTCCGCGCCCATGATCGCCATCGCGGTGCCGAGGCCGGTCATTGGCGAACCCGCCCACGCCGAATCGCCGAGCAGTACCACCCGCCCGGCCGACCACGCCGGAGCGGTGACCTTCACCAGTTCGTCGCAGAAGAAACCGGGGTCGTGCGCGATCGCGTCGAGCACCGACGGCAGGTGCCATTCGTCCGCGATCCCGGCCCGCTTGACGCTGTCTGAGATAAATTTCCGTTGCGCCCCAACATTTCCGACCAGCTCTTCGCGCCGAGGAGCCCGGACCGCGATCAACGCTTGGCCACCGACGCGTCCGGGCCGGACGGCGGCCATCACCCCGCCTCCAACGGCGAACATCCGCATGTCCGCACCGAATTCGCGGGGGTACGGCACCGCGACGAAGGCGAGATAGCCACCCAAGTACCGCGCCTCCGCCGCGGGAAACCATCGTGCCCTGGTCGCGGACCGCGCTCCCTCGGCGACCACTAGGAGGTCCGCGTCGATCCGGCGACCGCGGTTCGTCTCCACTCGCACGCCAGCAGCGGTGACGTCGGCGTGCACGAGATGTTCTCCATAGTGGACGTCCGCAGTGGACGCCTTCTCCAGCACCGTGTTCAGGTCCTCGCGGCCGATTTCGACGTCAGCCACGATCCCGCCGGCCTGCGCGGGCATCCGCCACAGCTCGCGCCCGTCCCGGCCGACCGCGACCATGCGCTCTTCCTCGACCCGCAGGGCGAGCACGTCGTCGAGCAGTCCCCATTCGCTAAGCACCTCCTGACTGTGCCCGCGCAGGTCCACCGTATGACCGCCGGTCCGCGGGCCGTCAGCTCGTTCGAGCACGGTGGCTCTGATCGCGCGACGGCCTAGCGCCACCCCCAACGCGTGGCCGGCGATCCCGCCTCCGCTGATCACGATCCGTGGTGTTTTCACCGGTCAGACGGTAGCGCCGGATTAGTACAATGTGCAAGACGTTGTGCAAAACATCGTCTGAGACGCCCGGGTAAGGTGTGCTCCGTGGGCAACCGAGAGGATCTTCTGGAGGCCGCTCGCGTCTGCTTGCGCGAGCGCGGCCTGAGCACGACCGCGCGTGATATCGCGTCCGAAGCGGGAGTCAGCCTGGCCGCGATCGGCTACCACTTCGGTACGAAAGACGCACTGCTCGCGCAGGCCGCCAACGAAGCGATCGGCGACGCGCTGGGCGCGTGGATCGACAAAACCCTCCGCGCGACTCCGACCGGAGCCGACCCTGGCAAGACTTTCGCCGAGTTCTGCGGACGGCTGCCCGAAGCGTTCGCCTCCGTGCACACCCACCTGCTGACGTCGCTGGAACACCTCACGCGTCTCGTCCGCACCGGCGAGCCGCAGGCGACGATGGCACCGGCGATGCGGCAAAGCACCGATGCGCTCACGAAAATCCTCGGTGCCGTCCATCCACAGCTTCCGCCGCCCGAACTGGACGGGCTGGCGCAGCTGTACCACGCCGTGATCAACGGCGCGTCCCTCATCTGGCTCGCCGCACCGGATTCCGCCCCGGCCGCCGGCCAGTTCCAAGCCGCAGTCTCGGCGTTGACTTCAAGTTAAGTTGAAGTTCTATCTTCGGCGGCGTGACCGAAACGACTGACGCCGGAGTGCGGCGCCCACCCAAGCCCTTGCTGGCGACGCTCCTCGGCGTCAGCACCATGACCATCATGGCCAGCGCCACGATCACGCCCGCATTGCCGGGCATGCAACGGCATTTCGCCGCCGAACCGCACGCGGAACTGCTCGTCCGGCTGGTGCTCACTCTGCCCGGGCTCGCGATCATGGTGTCCGCGCCGTTGCTGGCCAAGCTGAGCGGCCGGACCGGACGCGTGCCGGTGCTGCTGGCCTGCCTCGCCCTCTACACCGTCGGCGGCGGATCCGGTCTGCTGCTGGATTCCCTGCCCGCACTGCTCGTCGGGCGGGCCGTGCTCGGGATCGGCATCGCCGGGATCATGACCACGTCGACCGCGTTGATCGCCGACCACCACCACGCCGACGAGCACGGCCGGGTGCTCGGATTGCAAGGCGCGGCAATGGGTTTCGGCGGCGTCGTCGCGTTGCTGCTCGGCGGTTTGCTGGCCGCGGTGGACTGGCGGGGGCCGTTCGCCGTTTACCTGCTGGCGATTCCGATGCTGGTGCTCGTGCTGCGTTTCGTTCCGGACGCGCCCGTCCAGCCAGTCGATCCGACGGACACCACCACGGCCGCGTCGCCGTGGCAGCCGCGACTGCTCGGCCTGTACGCATTGATCTTCATCGGCGTCGTGGTCTTCTATACCGTTCCGACGCAGGCCCCGTTCTGGCTGGCCGAGGTCGGCGGTGCGGGACCGGCCGTCGCGGGAGCTTTGATCGCGGCGGTCAATCTGGTGATGACGTTGGTGGGCCTGAACTTCCGTCGCCTGCGCGCCCGCTGGTCGTTCCCGATGCTGGCCATCGCGATGTTCGCCGCGTTCGCCGTCGGACTGGTCGTGCTCGGCACCGCCGGCGCATTGTGGACGGCCGCGCTGGGCATGGTCGTGGTCGGGCTCGGCGTGGGACTGCAGAACCCGACGATCAACGGATGGCTCGTCTCGACGGCATCGCCCGGCACACGGACCCGGTCGCTGGGCTTGCTGACGTCCGCGTTGTTCCTCGGGCAATTCTCTTCGCCGCTGATCGCGCAACCGGTGATCGACGCCGTCGGGATGGGGACGACGTTCGTCTTTTCCGGAGCGCTGGCCGCGGTCGTCGGGGTGGTCGTGGCGGGGATCCACTGGCGTTCGGCCCCGCACGTCGCCGCCGGGAAATGAGCGGCGCTGCGCGAGATCGCCCAGCCGGTCGTGCTGGTCGACCTCGGCAGCCACCACTTCCACGTCGAATCCCCCGCCGAGACCGCCCAGCTCATCGCAGGCGAGCTGGCTCGCGAGGAATTACGCCCGCCGTCCGCCATCGACTGACAGCGTCGTCCCGGTGATGTACGACGCGGCGTCCGAGCAAAGCCAGACCACGGCCGCGGCGGCTTCTTCCGGCGTGGCGAGCCTGCCGAGCGGGGTGATCGCCTCCTGCCGGGCGATCATGGCGGGGTCGTCCGCCCATTTGTCGAACCCCGGAGTCCGCGTCGGTCCCGGGCACACCGCGTTGACGCGGATCCCGTCCGCCGCGTAGTCCACCGCCGCGACCTTGGTCAGGCCGACGATCCCGTGTTTCGCCGCGACGTAAGCCGGGGCGTTCGGGATCGCGTACAACCCGCCGTTGGACGCGACGTTCACGATCGCGCCGCCCTTCAGGTGCGGGAGTTCGTATTTCATGCAGAGGAAGGTCCCGGACAAGTTCACCCGCACCACGCGCTCGAACTCGGCGAGAGTCAGCTGGTCGACGCGTGCATGAGACGACAAACCGGCGTTGTTCACCGCGAAGTCGAGCCCGCCGTACGCCTCGACCGTCTGCTTGATCGCGGCCTGCACCGAGAGCTCGTCGCCGATGTCGACCCGGACGGCCAGCGCCTCCCCGCCGTCCTTCTTGATCAGCTCGACAGTTTCCGCCGCTGCGGCCTCGTCGATGTCCAGCACGGCCACCGCCGCCCCGCCCCGGGCGAACTCGATCGCCGCCGCCCGGCCGATCCCGCTGCCCGCCCCGGTGACGAGCCCGCTCCGCCGGCCGCTCACGACAGCGACTCGTGATTCGCCCAGGCCACGCGGTACGAATGCCGCGCCTGCCACCGGTCGATCACCGCGTGCAGCTCGGGGGCGGTGAAGCTCTTGGCCAGCGTGTCGAGGTCGGCGACGGTGACCTGGACGATCGCCGTCGCGATGAGCGCCGGGATGGCGTCCTCGCCGGGGATCGGCAGGTGCTTGCGGGTCTCGACCGATTCGGCGAAGCCGGTCGCCAGCATGGCCTGTTTGATATCGGTGAGGTACTGATCCAGCTCGGAGTCGGGCACCGGCTTTTCGAACGAAACAATCATCGTGTGCGTGATCATGCTTCAAGTTTTGCTCGCTTTAGCGCCGATCGTCCAAGACCGATTCGCTATTTGGCGATAACCTGGAGGCATGGCTGAGCTAGAGACCCGCGAACTCGAGTACTTCCTGGCGGTCGCCAGCGAGCTGCACTTCGGCCGGGCCGCCGTGCGGCTGTCGATCGCCCAGCCTGCCTTGTCGAAGGCGATCCAGCGCATCGAAACGCGGCTCGGCGTGCAACTGTTCACCCGCTCCAGCCGCCACGTCGAACTGACCGCGGCCGGCGAGGCGCTGCAGGAACACGGACGGCACGCGCTCAACGCGGTCAGTGCCGCCGCCCGCAACGCCCGCCGCGCCGGGGAGAGCCACCTTCGCCTGGTGCTCAAACCGGGCGGCGACGCCGGGCTGCTGTCCGGAATCCTCGCCGAGTACTCCCGCCATCCGGATGCCCACCAGGTCGACATCCTGTTCAGCGGTCCCGCCGACCGTTCCGATTTCCTCCTCAGCGGGCGCGCGGACGTCGGCCTTCTGTTCGTCCCGTTCGACGACCTGACCGGGCTCGCCCACGAAACCCTGCACGCCGAGGATCGCGTCGCCATCGTCCCCGGCACGCACCGGCTGGCGCGGCGCGAGTCCGTCCGGCTGTCCGATTTGGACGGAGAGACCCTGCCCTCGTGGAAAGGGGTTCCCGGGGCCGAGGGAACCGGGCCTGAGGTCGCCGACGTCGTCCAGCTGCTGCACCTCATCTCGCTGGAGCGGATGGTCGGCGTCCTCCCGCGGTCGCTGGTCGACCAGGTCCCGCCGGGCGTCGTCTGCGTGCCGATCGCGGACGCTCCGCCGAGTCAGCTGGTGCTCGCCTGGAACGAGCAGGACCGGCGGCCGCAGGTGGCCTCATTCGTCAATGCCGCGCTGGATTCGGTCCGATGAAACTCGCTTGAAGGCCACCAGCAGCAACACCGCCACCGCGACCGCGAACCCGAGGTTGCCGAGCACCGCCGTCGTTCGCGGAATGTCCATGTCCCGCGCGTGCTGCCAACCGACCCAGACGTAGGTCACCAGCGCCCCCGCCGCGAGCGCGAGCCGGTGCGACGCGCTCCATCCGGCGGACCGGCACCACCGGACCACCAGCGCGACCGCCGCCGCGACCAGCAAGCACCACGCGGCCGAAACCGCCCACTGCGAGACCCCGTCCGGCAGGAATTCCCGGCACCACACCAGGCTCGTCGCCCCGAACGCCGCGACCCCCACGACCGCGGGTGCGGGAGCGACGCCGTCCCGCTGCGGCACCGGCCTCCTGCCCAGCCAGAACCCGAGCGCCACCAACCCGGCGATGGCCGCGAACGACCAGCCCAGCTGACCGGCCGAAGCCACAAACCCCGTCGAGGCGGTCTGCATCGCGCACAACGCCGCCGACCCGGCCACGAACACCACCGCGACCACCGGCAGCCCGACCTTGCCCAGCCACGGCTGAGTGCGGTCGCGGCAGAAGGCTTCCACGACGGCGATCGGCACGCAGATGCTCCAGACCGTGTGCATGGTCAGCACGTCCTGAAGCATCTGAACGCTCGTCCCCAGCGCCGGGACGTACGTTTCGGAGTAGGCGGCTGCGATGTCGAACCCGCCGTAAGCCGGATTCCACAGCATCATGTCGATCGGCCCCTCCTCCAGCAGCGCGTACGCCGCCGCGAACGGGACGATCGCCGCCCAGCCCCGCCCGGTGCGCCGCGCGACCTCGCGGATCAGCAGCGCGCCGCCGCCGTACATCGGCGCGAACAGCAGCAGCGAGCCGACGTCGGTCACCGGCGTGTTGCCCAGCAGGTACTCGCCCACCAGCGGAGCGAGGAAGAAGAGGGCGAGTGCCTGCTTGGTCACGCGGTCCAGGCTAGGCAGGGGCGGGCGGGCGAAACATCGGTCCGCGGTCGATCGCGGATAGCCGCCGGGCTAATTGCGTTCAGTCCTGGGGCTAGGAGTGTCATGCTGGCTTGCGTGGAGGACATCATCGCCGCGGTCGGGCCCCGGCTCCGGCATTTCCGGCGGCAGCGGAACTGCACCCTGGACGAGCTGTCGGCCGCGACCGGCATCTCCATCAGCACCCTCTCCCGGCTGGAATCCGGCCAGCGCAAGGCCAGTCTCGAACTGCTGCTCCCGATCTCCCGCGCCCACCGGATCCCGCTGGACGAACTGGTCGGCACCGCCCCGCTGAAACCGGTCGCCCGCGCCGACCGGACCGTCGTGCCGCTCACCGAGCGCCCCGGCGGGCTGCAGTCGCTCAAGATGATCTTCGACGCCACCCAGTGCGAGCCCGCTCCGCGCACGCACCCCGGCCACGAATGGTTCTGCGTGCTCAGCGGCAAGGGCAGGCTCGTGCTCGGCGAGCACGACGTCGTCCTCAAAGCGGGCGAGGTCGCCGAATTCGACACCCGGATCCCGCATTGGTTCGGCAGCACCGGCGAGGGCCCGGTCGAAATCCTCAGCATGTTCGGCAAGCAGGGCGAGCGTCTCCGCGTCCGGGCCCGGCCGCGCTGACTGCTCCGTTCGGCGGCATAACCTCTCCGCCGACGAGAAACCTATACCCCGGGCGACCTGCGCTGATCTGAGCGCACCGTCGAAAGTCGGTGCCCGGCAAGAACAATCCCGGCTTAACTCCGTGTCCCGCGGACGGACACCCTTTTCCCTCCGCGCGTTTCCTTCGCCTACGACGAGGAGATGCACCGATGCGGAAACTCTTTGCCCTGCTCACTTCCGCCCTGGCGGCCGCGGCTGTCGTCGCCGGCAGCCCGCCGGTTTCCGCGGCGCCGGACAGCGGGGTGGTGCCCGGGCTGACCGGCACCGCCGCGAAGGCCGCCGCCGGAACCGCGGCGGACCGGTTCCTCCAGCTGCGCCGCGAAAAAGCCGGCCGCGCCGTCAAACCGAGGAACTACGCGCAGCAGCACACCTTCTGGGGCCCCGAACCGCAACTGTCCAGCGGGGCGGACGGACTTCTCGTGACCCATAGCGTCGTCCCCGACCTCCGCCTCTCGAACAGCGCGGACGTCGTCTACGCCCCGACCGTCAAGCCCACCGGCCATTCCTGCATCGAAGTCGTCACCGCGTACGGCCTCGACCAGGGCGGGCAAGTCTGGGCGTGGGACTGGTGCGGGACGATCGGCCCCGCGAAGGTGGTTCCGCTGGACAGCTCCTTCCTCTCCAACTACACGTCCACAGTGGACGGACACCCGGCGTTCACCGTCCAAGAGGTGCGGACCGACGCGGGAGCCAACAGCTGGACCGCCTCGCTCTACAACGTGAAGACCGGCAAGTGGGACGACCTGTTCACGCAAAGCGGGAGCGACCAGAGCACCCTCAACGAGGGCTGGGACATCTTCGAGCTGTACTCGACCGTCGACCCGTCGACCGGCCAGGCCTACTACTGCTCGGACGCCAAGGGCAAGGTGTTCGAATCCAGCTCGCTCCAGCTGCGCATCGGCGGCCAGTGGACCCCGGCGACGGAGTCGAACTCCCCGTTGCAGCCGACCGCCAACCCGAACCCGAGTGATTACAGCTGCTCGTCGCTGCAGTTCGAGGTGCCGACGCCGAACAGCAACTGGCGCGTCACCGTCTAAGCCCCGGCCGGCAGGAGTGCGTGCCGCCAGCGGTCGAACGCGGCACTGCACCCCTGCCGGTTGGCGTAATCACGAGCCACCCGCTGAGATATCTCGCCGGCCCGATCCGCGGCCGCCGTGCCCGGCCGGTAACAGAGCCGGAGTTCCTGCCACAGCGGCGCGTCCTCGATCGCCCGCACGACGATCCCGCCTTGCCGGTCCTCCCGGGTCGCCAGCGCCGGCGCGACCGCCATGCCCTCGCGCACCAGGTCCAGCAAGGTCGCCAGGCACTGCGGCCGATGCGGCTGATCGAGCACCACCCCGCGCTGCCGGCAGACTTCCTGCAGGTACACCGACCACCGGGTGGTCCACGGCGGATCGTCCGCCCACGGATACGCGGCAAGCGCTTCCAGCGGGATATCCCCGTCCGAGGCCAGCGGATGATCCTCGGCCAGAATCACGAAAACCGGTTCCCGCGCCTGCAGCACGACGCTCTCGACGCCGTCCGGAACGATCCGGTCCGGAAGCGGTGCGAGGTAAACGAGCGCGAGGTCGAGTTCCCCGTCCGCGAGCGCCGCCAGCGTACGAGCCTCGTCCTGCTCCTCGTGCACCCGGACCGCCGGGCACCACGGCTGATCCCGCAGCCACCTCGCCAGCGCGAGATGCAGAAACCCGCTGTACCCGCCGACCCGCACCGCCCCAGCCGGCCCTCGTCGCGCGCCCGCCCGCTCGGTCAGCGCGGACATCCCGGCCAGCACCGCCCGTGCGTCCGCGACGACGTCCGCCCCGAGCGCCGTCGGCACACAACCCGTCGGCGACCGCGCGAACAGGCTCCCGCCGACCGACCGTTCGACGCGCCGCAGCAACCCGGACAACGCCGGCTGGGAAACGTGCAGCACCTTGGCCGCGCGAACGAGACTGTGCGCGTCGGCGATGGCCACGAGTGCGCGCAGATGGCGCAGTTCCAGCTCCATGACTCCTCCGGCCGCAACCCCCTCGCCTGGTCACTGTAACGCCGAAGATCGTGAGGAATTACCGACGCGAGTCGGTACCCGGACGCGAAATCACTCCGACGGCAGCCAGGTCGCGGTCAAATCCCGGCACACCACGGAAACCGATCCGGCGTGGAAGCCGATCTCGTGACTGCAGCCGTGCTCGTGCGGGAGGATCTCGTCCAGCGCGAGAGTGCCCAGCCGGACGATCTCCGGTTGCTTCTCGCCGACCTCCACCGAGAACGTCCGCACGTCCGCATACCGGATCTCGAGCGGAGCGGCGTGCGAAAACGGGCTGTGCGCGAACCGCAGCACGAGATCGACCGTCTCGCCCTGGTCCGCGTAGTCGATCCCGGCCAGTTTCAGGTCCTTCACCGAGTACGCGGAACTGAAGTCGTAGTGGTGCGGGTCCGTCGCGAATTCCCGCGCCCCCGGCGGAAGCTCGCCGGCCAGCTCCGGCAGTTTCTCCAGGTACTGGGTCGCGTCGAAGGGCAGCGCCACATACTTCATGTTCAGTCCTTGCACTTGCCGGTGATCCTTGGCCGCTTCCACTTGTCGCCGGACAGATCGGCGCGGCCCTTCTCCGGGAGCCGTCCGTCCCGGCGCATCTCCTCGATGGAGAGGTTACGCAACCTGCCGTCCAGATGCGGGGGAAGGTCCTCCGGCGCGGAGGCGGGCTTGCCGTGCTTGTTGAACCAGCCCTCGCTGCCGAACAGGCCCTTCTCCTCCCCGTTGCGGTACACGTGGATCTCGAAGTCCGAACCGCCGCCGATCGGGAACCGGTCGATGCCGAGCCGCCAGCCGTCGCCGTGGTCGATCCAGCGCCGCTGATTGGCCGACAGCCCGAACGGGTCGAGCCAGCTGGTCGGATTCGCGACGTAGGCGTGCGGGTTGTCGCCGCCGTGCAGGCCGAGCGGATCGGGCGAGGCGTACCGGCCGGTTTCCGGGTCGTAATAGCGGAAGTAGTTGTAGTACAGCCCGCTTTCCTCGTCGTGGTACTGGCCGGGGAATCTCATCGGCACGGAAAGGCCGCCCGTCGCCGTCGCGGCGCGGTATCCCCAGAGCGACCGGTCGGCGTGCCAGGCGACGTTTCCTCCCGGGTCGATCAACTCGGTCGCGGCACCGGCGAAGTCGGTCACGATCGCGTAGAACTCCTCGTCGACCCGGTCCTGGGTGCTGTCCGCGGCGAGCGTCCGCTCTCGCTGGGCGAGCGGGCGGAACTCGGCGGCGTTCCAGTCCCAGGTCGTCACCCGGCCGCCGCCGGCCTGTTCGGCCAGCACCTGGCCGTCCCACAGGAAATCCACCCGGTCGGCGACCGAACCGTCGGCGGCCAGCCGGAGTTTCGCGATCCGGCGGCCGAACGGGTCGTACAGGTACCGCCAGCGCGTGCCGTCCGGGGTCGTCAGTTCGACCAGCTGATCGTCGGGATCCCAGGAATAGCGCCAGACCGCGGGCGGCCGGGACAGCCGCTTCTTGTGCGCCAGCACCACCCGGCCCTGTCCGTCGTACTGGTAGCGGACCGGTCCCGCCTCGTGCAGCAAAGTTCCGGTATAGCCGCGCGGGCCGGACAATTCGCTCGCTGCCGCGGGATGTCCGTGCTCGGCGTGCCGCACGTTTCCGCTCGCGTCGTACTGATACGACTCGTGCCAGCCGGTCCCCAGCACCCGGGTCACCCGGCCCATCGGGTCGAGATCGAACTGCCGCGGACCGGCCAGCTGGTCCTCGATCGCCGAGACCACCCCGTCCGCCCGGAACCGGAACTCGCGCTGCTGGGTGCGCCGCACCGATCCGGCCGCGCCGCGCCCCGCGGCGGTGCTCACGGTCTGCGCGACCAGCCGGTCGTTGCCGTCCCAGGACTGGGCCAGCATGGCTCCGCTGTCGAGCAGCCATTCCACCAGGTGCCCGGCCGGGTCGTAGCTGAACGACATCGTCTGCCCGGTGGTGCGCAGCGAGGTCGGCCTGCCCGCCGCGTCATAGCCCCACCAGCTTTCCGAACCGGACTGGGTCCGCCGCGCGATCCGCCTTCCCGCCGCGTCGTAGCGGGACGAGACGGTCCGTCCGTTGACCGTTTCCTCAAGCACCCGGCCGAGCTGATCGCGGTGAAGGATCGCCTCGGACACTTCGTTGACCGCGCGCACCACCTGCCGGGCCGCGTTGTACTCGAACCTGGACACCCCGCCCGCGTGCCGCCGTTCGACAGCGTTGCCGAGCAGGTCGTAGCTGATCTCGACGGTTTCGCCGGCTCCGTTCGTCTGACTGGTCAGCTGTCCCGCGGCGTCGTAGGAATAACGCACTTCCCGGCCGTTGTAGTCGATCTCCCGGACGAGCTTCCCGGCCTCGTTGTACTCGTAAGACCAGACGAGCCCCTGCGGATTGGTCGTGGACAGCAGGCGCATTTCCGTGTCGTAGCGGAATTCGTACCGGCCGCCGTCCGGTTCGATCTGCACGGCGGGGAGATCGAAATGCGTCAGCCAGGTCTTGGTGGTCTGCCCGAGCGCGTCGACGTAGGCGACCTCGTTGCCTTCCCCGTCGCGGATCCACCGCTCGACGCTCCCGTCGGGCATGGTCCGGGAACTGAGCCTGCCCTCCACCGTCCACCGGAAGGTCCGCACCTGGCCGAGCGGATCGCTGATCTCGCTCGGCCTGCCGAACGGATCGCGCACGCAGCGGGTCACCCCGCCGAGCGGGTCGACGATCTCGACCGGCAGCCCGGCCGCGTCGGCCCGGAGCCGCCGGACGTTCCCCAGCGCGTCGGTGACCGAGGTCAGGTGCCCGCGATCGTTGCGGCCGTAGCTGACGACCGCGCCGGACGGATCCGTCAGCGCGGCCGGATTGCCGCGTTCGTCGTAGGCGTAGCGCCAGACGCCGCCGTCCGGGTCGATCCGCACCACCGGGAGGTCGAACTCGCCGTAGGTGACCAGGGTCTGGCTGCCGTCCGGCCGGGTGACCGCCACCGGGTTCCCGCGCTCGTCGTAGGTGTAGGAGGTGGTCCGGCCCAGCGGGTCGACCGTCGCGGCCAGCCGGTCGTAGCCGTCCCAGACCTGGCGGGTCTCGTTGCCAAGCGGATCGATCTGGCGGATCAGCTGCCGCCGCTCGTTGAAGAAATGCCGGGTGATCCGGCCCTGCGAATCGGTCTCGACGGTCTGCCGGTTCTCGTCGTCGTATTCGATGGTGCCCGAAACCGCGCCGCCGGACCCGTCGGTGGCGACGCACCGGCCGCGGTGGTCGTATTCGTAGGAATACCATTCCCCGTTCCGGTCCACCCATTTCGTGACCCGGCCGGCGTGATCGTATTCGAACCGGTAAGGCTTTCGCGAGGAGTTGACGATCTCGCGCAGCCTGCCCTCGTCGTCGTACCCGAAGCTCGCCAGCGGAATCGGCTCGGCGGCGGTTCCGGCGAGCCGCAACGAACGCACCAGCCCCGCCGAGCTTTCGACCAGCACCTCGTATCCGCCCGAATGCCGGACGTTGGTCACGACCCCGCTTTCGTCGCGCACGAACGAGATCTCGTTGCCGTTGCGATCCGCGATCCGGCTGAGGTACGCGGTATTTCCATTGGCGGCGGGGAAATACAAAGTGGTCCCCTCGGCCGTGCGTTCGATCGCGAAGCCGCCGCCGGACAGCCGGGCGAGCTGCCACCGAGGCCCGAACAGCGGGGTCACCGGCCGCGCGTCAGCAGGCGGCACCGGGTAGGTCACGATGGCGCCGTCCGGGGCGGCGTAGTAAACGGCGTCGCCCTCGACGACCACTCGCTGGTCGAGCGTCGAAGCCCAAGACGAGCCGAACATCCGGCCGGAGCGGTAGGCCGAGATGTGCGTGCGTTCCAGCACGAGAGGCAGCACGCCGTCGAGCGAAACGTCGACCTGCTCCAGGAACATGTCGCCGGTGGCGAGGTCGATCGGTTCCCGGCCGCCGCAGCGTCCGTCGGCTTCCTGCTCGGCTCCCGGTTTCTTGCCGTCCTCGCTGAGCGGATCGGAGTCTTTCCCCTTCGGCTTGCCGGAACCGGCGCCGTCGTCGCCCGGCGAGTTCGCGCTCGCCGGGTCGGTGCCGTCCTTGCCGCCGGGCGGATCGCCCTCGCCGGGAGCGTGCTCGCCGGGCTTGCCGGAGTGCGGTTCGTCGGCCGAGGACACGTGGGTCCCTTCGCCGCCTTCACCGGGGCGGCCGTGCAGTTCGGAGAGAACCTTCTTGATCGAAGCGAAGATCTCTTCGAGCTTCGACATCAGCGGCCGCAATTTCTCGACCGAGTTGATCAGTTTCTTGAGCAGTGCGCCGATTTTCTCCAGCCACGCCGACACCTGCTCGACGACCTGCGCCACCACGACCGGCGTGCCGAGGCCGAGCGAACACACTTCTTCCAGCGCGTCCTGAATGAAATCGCCGACCGCCTGGGTGATCATGTCCCGGACCAGGCAGCGCACCGCGGCGGTGAGCACGCCGACGACCTCCACCACTGTGCTGATCGTGTTCGCGCACGTCACAGCGGCGTTGATGTGGTCGATCTTCTTCCCGATGCTGGCCCGGTACGCGTCGGCGGCCGCGCCCTTCCAGTTCGCGGTGTCCTGCTGCACGGTCGCGGCCAGGTCCTTCGCCGCCTGCTGGGTGGCCTTGCCGATGTTCTTCCAGGTTTCCGCGTAGGCCGCGATCTGGTCGCCGTCGCCTGCCAGCTGGTTCAGCGCGTCCTGCAACGGCTTCACGTGCTCGATCAGCCAGTTCAGCCCGTAGGAGATCAGCGTGCCGACCGGGTTCATCGCGATGGTCAGCATGTCCAGTCCGGCGCCGAGCGCGGAAATCCCGGCGTCGACCCACGAACCCGACTGCACCCCGTCGTACACCCCGGCGGCGTCGTCGAGGATGTTGATCCCGCTGTGCCAGGTGGTCGAATCCTGCCGCTGCGCCACCAACGGGTTGCTCACGAGAGCTTCTTCCCGAGACCGGCGATGGTCTGCGTGTGGTTGTGCTCGGCGTTCTGATACGTCGTCACGGCCTGGTTCACCGACTCGGCGACCTGCCCCATCGCCTGCTGCGCCAACGCCAGCGTCGCCAGCCCCGGCGCGCTCACCGCGAGCACGATCGGCACGAACAACGGGCCGGTGATCATGCCGTACGCCTGCACGCCCATCGTCACCTGCTCGGCCGCGGACAGCGCCTGCCCGAGCGTTTTGCCGACCTGCTCCACCGCTTTCGCGTGCTTGGCCAGCTCGTCCGGATGGACCTCGTAGCCGCCTGAACCGTCACCCGCCATCGGATCCCCCCGGAGTCACCCGCGTGTCATGAACGATTGGCCGAAACCGTCGTCACCGTCATCGGAGTCGCTCGGCGGCCTGCGCACGGGAGGCGGCTTCGGAGCGGGTTCCTCCTCGATAGCACCGAGATTCCGGACGTGCTGCCCCTCGCCGGGCTCCGGTTCCTCCGGCTCCGGTTCCGGGAACTTGGCGCGGTAGTTGCCGACGATCGTGTCCATCGTCTGCCGGTCGTCGCCGATCGTCTCCGCCATGACCTCGCCGAGCCGGTCCGGCAACCGCGACTGAGCCCGCCGCAAAGTCGTCAGCACCGCGGCGGACACCTGCGCGCCGGACAGTTCCCGGACCTGATCGGTGATCCGCAGATCGGTCACGTTCCCCGCCGAATCCACCGTGACCGTGACCAGTCCGTCCTTGCCGGTCTCGGTCACCGACACCTGCCCGACCGCGGCTTGCATCGCTTGGTACCGCTGGGCTTTCTGCTTCGCCTGCGCGACCATCTGGTCTATTCGCGCCGCCGCGTCGCCCGCCTCGCCGGACAGCGGATCGCTCATCCCCGCTTCCCCCGTTCTCCGGTTTCGAGACCCGAGGAAACCATCGGGGTTCCGGATCGGACGGGCAGGTTGGCGTGAATTAACTCGAATAGCCGAAGCCATTTCGCCGCATTGACGACAGGATAGGAGTTTTGTCCGGTGCGCTCCGCCCAGCGGGCGGATTCCTGGTCCGGCCGAGGATCTCCGTGGCCTGATCGAGGCCACGGGGTGAGGGTTGCCGTAGCCGAACCCGCTACGTGCCGTGAGGGCCACCCTGAAGGAATCTGATTCCTTCAGGGTGGCCCTCACGGACCTGACGCGAAGCGCCCGTCAGCCCGCTCGACGCAACGGCGGCTTCGACTCCTCCTCGCCGTCGCGACCCTCCCGGCGCCGCAGCCGGTAGGCGCGTTGCTGGCAAGCGTGTGAGCAGTACTTGCGCGGACGGCCCCGCGAAGGCTGCAGGACCAGTTCCGCGCAGTACTCGCACGAGGTCTGCCGCTTGATTTCGTCACCAGGCCGGCTCGGCACGGCAGTTACGTCACGATCCGCCGCCGCGCGATCCGCGGCGATCCGCGCGGCGGCTACCAGATCCGAGTCCGGAGCGCGTCCCCTCGGGGTCCGCGCGATCAGCTCGTTGTCGAGATACGGGCACTCCGCGATGTCGTCGTCCGTGCATTGCAGCAAATGCCGCAGATAACCGTGAGCGGCCTGCAACTGGTCGATCTGATCCTCGATGCGCGCGGCCTGCTGCCGCACGGTACACCGCCAGGTTTCCTGGCCGGGCGCACCGGAGGCGACGACCGCGGCATCCTCCAGCCGCATCCCGCCGGTCACGCAGCACAGGTACGCGAGCCCGATCCGGCGCAGTTCGCGATCGCCGTAGAACCGGCGCCCGCCGTGCCGGACCGGCGGGTCGAGCACCCCCTGTTTTTCCCACCACCGCAGGGTGGAAGGGGTCAGACCGTAGAGGGCCGCAGCTTCGCCAATGCGTACCGAGCCGGATGTCATGACCTCTATTTGACATCAAGACGACTTCAAGAGGCAAGCTTAGCCTTACCTATTTCCCGAGACGGACGACAGGAGGGAAGCACCGGAAAGCGCGCGCCCCAGACCCTCCACTGTGGACAGACACCGCCATCCTTCCCTCAGCCGGTCTCGGAAATCGAGGAGGTGAGACCCCGGTGCATCGCGATGACCACCGCCTCGGTCCGGTCGGCCGCGCCGAGTTTCTGGTACACCATGTGCAGATGCGCCTTGACCGTCTGCTCGGTGATCCGCAGCAGCCGGGCGATCCGCCGGTTGGACGCCCCTTCCGCGAGCAGCTTCAGCACCTGCTGCTGACGCTGGGTGAGCTGCGGGACCGGCGAGGACCCCGATCCGGACCGGCTCAGCTGGAGCGGGCGCGCGAGCGGTTCCGCCCGGGCTCCGCCCTGCGTCCGCTCCCGCACGCTCCGCACCGTCGCCCCGGCGGAACCGGAGCCCGCGGCCAGAAGCGCGCCCCGCGTTTCCCGCGCGAAATCGCCCAGCTCCTGCAAGCAGGCGAGTATTTTGTCCATCACCTCGATCGCGGCACGGACGTCGTCATCCTGGGTGCGTTCCTGATCGGGTATTCCGTTCACTCGTTTCCCCCAGAAGGAGTCATGCTGGTAGTCCAAGCTGTTGCTTGACCATCGCCTCGCGCTTCCGCCTCGTGCTTCCGCCTCGTGCGGCACCTCCGCGGGACCCCCGCCGCCCGCGCCACTCGGGCAATCGGCTGATCGCGGACCGGGAACACGCGCGTCAGGCCGACCGCCCACGATTCCATAGCCGCTGAAAAGCACACTGCCGTTCGCCACCGACATTCCCTCGATGGGGATCGGCGCTTGCGCGCGAATTCCGCCTGCCCCCGGCGAGGTGGCCCGCCCCAGGCAAGACCAGGCCCCTTCCCACGATAGCCCGCACGGTGAGGATTTGGGAAGCGATGGACAGAAGTGATGAAATACGCGAACGGCGGTGACGAAAACCGGCCCTGCGCTCACTTCTGGTATCATATTGGTTTGAACCAATTATTCTCCGGGCGATCCTTTCCCGCGCACAGCGGCCGAATCACGCGTTCCGTGAATTCGCCCGGGCAGCACTTCAGCGGAGCCGGTTATTGGCCGATCAGGCTAATCGCCGGGGCAACCGGCGCATTACTCCCGCACGCTCCGCGAGTTACGGAATATTCCGGGGACTTTCCGTACCGGGAATCGCGGAATTCACCCGGCCGCCAGTCTTCCGCGGCGAGAGCGCGGGCTGGTACAAAACGGCGGCCGAGCCCCGAGTCAGGCGGGTTCCCGGGAAGCGGAGGTCACTGCGGCACGCTTCCGGTGCGCGGCCGCACCCGCGCACCGACCGCGGCCGCCACGTTCTCCCAATCGTCGTCGACGAAGAAGTGATCACCGGGGAAAGCCACCATCTCGAACCCGGCCGTGGTCCGCTGGCCCCACGCGGCTACCTCCGCCGGGCGGGCGTCCTCGTCCTGCTCGCCGCACAACGCGGTGACCGGACAGTCCAGCGGCGGCCCGCCGTCGAAGACGTAGGTCTCCGAGGCGGTGAAATCGGCCCGCAGCATCGGCAGCAGCAGCTTGCGGAACGCGGGATCGGCGAGTGCGCGCGACGCGCGCGACCGCTGCCCGAGCCGGGCCACGAATTCCGGATCAGGCAGATGCCGCAACGGTTCCTCGCGCATCGGCAGCTGGGGTGCCCGGTGACCGGAAACCACGAGCCGCACCGGCCGGATTCCCTGGCCGGCCAGCATCCTGGCGCATTCGAAGGCGAGCAGCGCTCCGAGGCTGTGCCCGAACAACGCGACCGGCCGGTCCGTCTTGCCCGCCAGCCTCGCCCGTACGTCGGCGAGCAGATCCTCCCACCGGGACCGCGGCGGCTCCCCGATCCGCTCCCCGTGCCCGGGCAGCTGCATCGGGCAGACCTCGACGTGCTCGCCCACCGGCCGCTGCCAGCGGTGGTAGCTCCGCGCGTTGCCGCCCGCGTAGGGAAAACACAGCAGGCGGACCCGCTCAGTCACCGGGGTTCACCCCGAGCATGATCGAGGCGATGTTGCGGAGCAGGATGTTCGACGTGCCCTCGTAGATCTTGCCCGCCTTGGCGTCCCGGTAGAACCGCTCGGCGGGAAAGGCGTCGGTGAACCCGTTGCCGCCAAGGGTTTCCACGGCCGCCGACGCGGCCAGCTCCGCCACCTGGGACGCGGTGTACTTCGCCATGGCGGCAAAGCGCATCCGCCGCACCGGGTCGTCGTCCCGCAGGAAGACGTCGACCGCCTCGTACGCCAGCGCCCTGGCCGCGGCCAGCCTGCTGGCCGCGTCGGCGAGCGGGAACTGCACGCCCTGGTAATCGGCGATGCGGCTGCCGAACTGCTCGCGGGACCGGCTGTAGTCCACCGCGATGTCCAGCGCGCCCTGGGCGAGGCCGACCAGCTGCGCGGCGATGCCGAGCCGCCCGAGATCGAGCGCGGCCATCGCCACCGTCTGCCCGCCGCCCTGCGGTCCGATCCGCTGCGCGGTCCGGACCTGGACGCCCTCGAACACTACGTCGGCGGTGTGCGCGGCGCGTACCCCGAGCTGCTCGTTACGGTCCTCAGTGGACACTCCGGGAGTATCTTTAGGCACAAGGAAAGCGGTCGGCCCGCTGTCCGGTACGAGAGCGAAAACCAGGAACAGATCGGCGTTGCGTGCGTTGCTGGTCCACTGCTTGCGCCCGTCCAGCAGATACCCGCCCTCGACCGGCCGGGCGGTCGTGCTCAGCGCGAAGGCGTCACTGCCCGCCTGGCTTTCCGACAGCGCGAACGCACCGATTTTTCCAGTGGCCAGCAGCGGAAGATACGTCCTGCGCTGGTCGCCGGTGGCGTGCCGCAGCACCGTGCCCGCGACCAGTACATTGTGGACATCGACCCCGACGGCGACCCCCGGGTCGACCCGCGCCACCTCCTCGATCGCGAGGATCAGCTGGAGCAGCGTGCCGCCGGTGCCTCCGTAGCCCCGGGGGATTTCCACCGCCATCAGGCCCTCGGCGAACAACTGCTCGCGCAGGGTCGGGTCGAGCGACGCGGACTTGTCCATCTTGGCCGAGAGCGGGGCGATCTTCTCCTCGGCGAACCGGCGGACCCGCTCCCGCCACTGCCGGTTCGCCGTGCTGTCGTGCCGCTCCGGCTGGCTCATCGGGCCTCCCCGGCAGGCACCGGTCCGCTCGCGTCCACCGCGCTCGCCAGCTCGGCCACGGTGCGCGCGGTCAGCAGATCGACCGGTGCGAGATCAAGCGCGTACTCGCTGCGCAGCCGGGCGGTCAGCCGCATCGCGCCGATCGAATGCAGACCCAGCTCTCCCAGTGCGTCCCCGGCTCCGACCCGCGGCACCTCCAGCACCTCGGACAGCAGCTGGGCGAGCAGCCGCTCGGTTTCGGTCCGCGGCGCGACGAACTCCTCGGCGGTCAGTGTTTCGGGGGCGGGCAGCGCCGCCGGATCGACCTTCCCGCCGGGGGTGGTGGGGATCCGGTCGAGCCAGTACACCGTGACCGGCAGCAGGTGCTCGGGCAGGCGGGTCCGCAGGAAGGCCAGCACGGATTCGGCGATCGGCGGTCCGGCGTCCGGGCTTTCCGGCAGTTCTCCGTCCGGGACCGCGTAACCGACGATGCGGTTCGCCTTTCCGGTGCCGTGCACAGCGACCGCGGCCGAGCGAACACCCGGGGCTTCGCGCAGGACCGCCTCGATCTCGCCCAGTTCGACGCGGAACCCGCGCACCTTGACCTGGGAGTCGGCCCGGCCGAGGAAACGGAACTCCCCGTGCGGCGTGGCGGTGGCCAGATCCCCGGTGCGGTACAGCGGAAGGTCGCCGGTCAGCGGATCGCGCCCGAACCGCTGGCCGGTCAGCTCATTCCGCGCGTGATAGCCGGTGGCGACCGCGTGCCCGGCCACGCACAGTTGTCCGGTGGCACCGGCTGGCACCGGGTTGCCCCGCTCGTCGAGCAGGTACGCGCGCTGGTTGGGAAGCGCGCGGCCGATGGGGATGGGCTGGTCGGTGCGCACGTCCTCGGCGCGGACCAGGTGATAAGTCGACACCACCGTGGCTTCGGTGACGCCGTAGAGGTTGTACAGTTCGACGCCCCGGTCGCCGAAGCGGGCGAACCACGGCCGCAGGCTCGCCGGTTCCAGCCGGTCGCCGCCGAGGAATACCTTGCGCAGGGCCAGATTCCCGGGCAGCCCGGCCAGCTCGGGCACCAGGTGCTCGAACAACGCCGGGGTTTCGCTGAGCACGGTCACCCGCTGCTCGGCGATCAACCGGGCCAGCTCGCGCGGGTCACGCCCAGTCTCTCCCGGCACCACGACCAGCCGGGCACCGTTGCCCAGCGCGCCCCAGATTTCCCACACCGAATAGTCGAAGGCGAAGGAGTGCGCGAACGTCCACACGTCGTCCGAGGTGAACCCGAAGACCGCCCGGCCGGCGGTCAGCAAGCTCTGCACGTTGCGATGAGTGATCGGCACGCCCTTCGGACGGCCGGTCGAGCCTGAGGTGTAAAGCAGATAGGCGGGTGCGCTGGGATCCGCGGCAGGAGGCAGGTTTCCGGTTTCGGACCGGCTGGCCGCTTCCGCCAGCGTGACCACCCGCGCCTCGCCCGTGGCGAACGACGTCCGCACCGGATCGTCGGTGAGCAGCAGTTCGGCTCCCGAATCGGCCAGCGTCTCGGCCAGCCGCTCCGGCGGATACTCCGGATCCAGCGGCACGTAGGCCGCGCCCGCCTTGAACACCCCGATCATCGCGGCGACCAGGTCGGCGGAACGGGGCAGGCACAGACCCACCCGCGCGGCACCCGGGCACCGGTCGTGCAGTGCGCCCGCGATGCGGTCGGAGTACTCGTCCAGCTCCCGGTAGGTGAGGACCCGTTCCCCGTCGCGGACGGCGATCCGGTCCGGATTCTCGCGCGAATGCCGCCGGAAAGTCTCGTGCAGGCATTCGGCCGCCGGCTCGATCAACTCCGCGGCTTCGGCGGCCGGACCGTCGCCGAAGGACAGCTCTCCCAGCGTCAGTTCCGGATGTTCGACGATCTGGGTGAGCACCCCGACGACCTCGTCGGCGAAGCGCTCCGCAACGTCGTCGGCGACCTTCCTGCGGTCGTAGACCACCCGCAGGGGCATGTCGTCCCCCGGCATGATCACCATGGTGATCGGGAAATGCGGCCTGCCGTCGTAGGCGAGACCGGTCATCTCGGCCCCGACGTCGGCGAGGTCGAAGTCCGGCATCGGCACGTTCTCGTACGACACGCTGCTCGGCACCAGCGGCACCGCGGGGTCGAGGCCGAGCAGCGAGTGCATCGCAGGCAGCGGCACCGCGCTGTGCTGGCTCGCCTCGACCACCTTCCGGCCGAACTCCCGCAGCCACGACCGCAGCACCGCGGTCGGCTCAAGCCGCCGGCGCAGCGGCAGTGTGGCGATCATCGGGCCGAGGATGTCTTCGGCCCCGACCAGATCGGGCGGCCGGTGCGCCATGGTGACCCCGCAGACGAGATCCGTACGGCCGAGGAACCGGCCCAGCACCAGGAACCACGCGCCCTGCGCGAGGGTCGCCAGGGTCAGCTGTTCCGAACGGGCCAGCGCGTTCAGCCGGGGAGCCAGCCCGCCCAGGATCCGTTCGAAGTACGCGTGGGTGGATTCTCCCGGCGGCACCGTGCTTCCGCCGAGATGCACCTGTTCGACGGGCTGGTAGCCGGACAGCTCCGCGCGCCAGAACTCTTGCGCCGCCTCGGTTTCCCGGTCATGCCACCAGGAAAGGTAGTCGCGGTAGGGCCGGCCCGGCGACGTGACCGGTTCCTCGCCGCGGCACAGCGCCCGGTAGTTGTCCAGGAAATCTTGAATCGCCAGGGTGAACGACCAGCCGTCCATGAGCAGATGCGAGAACCGCCAGGAGAAGGTCCACCACCGCGCGGAACGGCGGATCAGCGTGGCCCGCATCAACGGCGCGTCGGCCAGGTCGAACCCGGCTGTCCGTTCGGCGTCGAGGGAGGCGGCCAGCCGTTCCTCCTGCTCCTGTTCGCCGAGGTCGCGCCAGTCCAGGGTTTCCAGCGGCAGGACGGCGCTGCCGTGCACGACCTGCAGCACGGTCCCGTTCTTGTGCCAGTGGAAGGAACTGCGCAGGATCGGGTGCCGGTCCACGACCAGCTGCCACGCCCGGCCGAACTCCCCGGGACGGAGCGTCCCGGAGAATTCCAGCCGCAGCTGTTCCACGTAGACGCCGATGCCGGGCTGCGCGAGCTGCTCGTAGAGCAGGCCCTGCTGGATCGGCGAGAGTTCGTAGATGTCCGCGATGTCGCGGGCAGGTCGCTGGGTAGCGCCGTGGTCGTTCATGACAGCCCCGTTCCGCTGGTGTCGCTCCGCATCGGACGCGCGTGGGTCAGTGCAGGCCGGTGAGGAAATCGTCAAGGTCGTCGCCGCGCAGGCCGGCCAGCGGGAAGTCGGACGGCTCGTAGGAGCCCGCTCCCGCGTCGCGGCAGTGCGCGGTTATTTCCGCCAGTACCGCGTCGAACGCAGCGGCCAGCTCTGCTTCGGGCACCGGCTCGGCCACCCGCCAGCGGATCCGCAGGACATCGCCGACCAGCGCCGCGCTCAGCTGCCCGACTGTTTCGTCGTGCCAGCCCGCGATCCCGGACACTCCGGCGAAGTCCCCGGACACGGTGCCTGCCTCCGTCCCGCGCTCCCAGATCACCAGCTCCCGGACCACGACCGCCGCGCCGAGCACCGGCTCCGGCGTCAGGGTGCGGAGCTGGGCCTTCACCTCGGGCAGGAACTGCGCCGGAGCCGTGTTCGCGGCGACCGCGTCCACAGTGGTCAGTTCGGTCACCCGGCCCACCAGCAGACCGGCGGGCTCGGTGCTGCAGGACAGATCGGCGCGCACCGAACGTTCGACCAGCAATTGCGGTGGTCGCGGCAGGACCCGGCCCAGTGTCGCGGCGGCGGCCGCGGCCAGAACCTCGCCTGGTGCCAAGTGGTAGGCGGCCGCGGCGGTGGCGAACAGTTCCGCGGCGTCCAGCTCCGTCTGGTACGCACGCGGCAGTTCCCGCGCGGCAGACGGCTGGGCAAGCCCGCCCGGGTGCGCCAGTTCCCGGCGCAGGCCGCGGTTCCACGCCTGCGGCGAACCGGCTCCCGTGCTCCAGACCACCGGCTGCCCGGCGGCCAATCGCCCGTACGCCTCGGCCAGTTCCCGGCACAGCAGGAGCACGGACGCGTCGTCGATCAGGCCCTGTGCCACCGCGCACGCCAGCGCGCTTCCCCGTTCGCCCAGCCGGAACACCGCGAGCTTGACCACCGGCCCGGACACGAGGTCCAGTTCGCCGGCCATTTCCCCGAGCATCTCCGGAACAGCCTCGTCCCGCACCGGCCCGGGCAGCGCGCTGAGATCGATTTCGGGCACCTCGGGGGGTTCCGCCGGCGCGGGCCGCACCACGAACTGCTGATCGCCCGGGCCGGTCGCCCGCGACCGCAGGGCCGGATGGCGTTCGAGCACCGCGCCGAGCGCCTGCCCGGCCAGCACCGGGTCGAACTCGGCGGGCACGTCCAGCAGCACCGAGCCGTACTGCGCGGACGCCAGTGCCTGGTGCGCGGTGAACGCCACCGCCGCGCCCTCTTCCCCGGCGGGCTCCGCCGCACGGACCGCCTCGGCCAGCTCGTGGAAAGTGGTGCTCTCGAACAAGTCCTGCGGCGTGATCGCGATGCCCTCGGCGTTGGCCCTGCCGACGAACTGCACGCCCATGATCGAATCGCCGCCCAGTTCGAAGAAGTTGTCCCGCGGTCCGGGCTGGTCCGCGCCGAGCAGGTCGGCCGCCATGACCAGCAGCCTGCGCAGCGGTCCGGTCAGCTCCGTCTCGTCCGCTCCGCTGCCCTCGCGCCGCGGCTCGGGCAGGGCCGCGCGATCCACCTTTCCGTTGCTGCTCAACGGCAACTCGTCGATGAGCAGGAAATCGGCCGGGATCAGATAGCCCGGCAACGCCGCGGCGAGCCGCGTCCGCAGCCGGTCGGCGAACGCCGAATCGTCGCGGGCGGTGGTGGTGGCGGGAACGACGTAGGCGACCAGCCGCTGCTGGGTGCGCGGCCCGAGCGCGGCGACCACGGCGTTGCCGACCTCCGGGTCCTGGCTCAGCGCGTGCTCGATCTCGCCCAGTTCGATCCGGTAGCCGCCGATCTTGACCTGGAAATCGTCGCGGCCGAGGAACTCGATCGTCCCGTCCGGCAGATACCGGCCGAGATCGCCGGTGCGGTACAGCCGTTCGCCGGTCACCGGATGCGGGAAGAACGATTCGGCGGTGCGCTGTTCGTCGCGCCAATACCCCTCGGCGAGGCCCGCCCCGGCGATGTAGAGATGTCCAGGGACCCAGACCGGCGCGTGCCGCATCCGGTCGTTGAGGACGTGGAAACGCTGGTTGCGCAACGGGCGTCCGTAAGGGATCGACGGCCAATCCGGCGACACCGCGCCGATCGGGTAGGCGATCGACCACACCGCGGCCTCGGTCGCGCCGCCGAGGCTGACCACCTCGGCCGACGGGGCCGCCGAGCGCACCCGGTCCGGCAGGGCCAGCGGGACCCAGTCCCCGCTCAGCAGCACCAGCCGTAACGCCGGCACCGCGTCCGGGCAGTCCGCCGCTTCGAGATGCTCGACCAGCATCTGCATCAACGCGGGCACCGAGTTCCACACGGTGATCCGGTGCCGCCGGCACAGTTCGGCCCAGTGGGCTGGATCGCGGCGGTGCTCTGTGCCCGGCAGCACCAGTGCTCCCCCGGCCGCGAGCACGCCGAACACGTCGAAGACCGAGAGGTCGAAGCTCAGCGAGGACAGCCCCAGCACCCGGTCTCCCGGCTGGACCCCGAACCGCTGCTCGATGTCCGCCAAGGTGTTCAGCGCGGCGCGATGGGTGACCGCCACGCCCTTGGGGGTACCGGTGGAACCGGAGGTGTAGATGACGTAGGCGACGTCGTCCGGCTGGGCGGGACAGGCCCAGCCCGCGACGTCCGCGTCCTCCCACGCCGCGTCCTCCGACACCGGGAGCACCGTCGGCGCGTTCGGCCAGTGCGCCTCCGCCCCTGGTTCCGCCAGCACGCAGCCCGCTCCGGCCTGTTCGACCAGCCAGCGGCGGCGGGTTTCCGGCAGCTCCGGATCCAGCGGCACGTAGGTGCCGCCCGCGGCGGAGACCGCGAGCACCGCGACGATCTGCCGCCACCCCTTGGCCAGCCCGACCCCGACCACACTGCCCCGGCCGAACCCGGTGTCGGCCAGCGTCCGGGCGAGTGCCACCGCGCGGCCAGCGAGTTCGGCGAAGCTGAGCGTCCGGTCCTCGGTGAGCACCGCGGGCTCGGCGGAAGCCGCGCGTGCCAGCACCCGGGAGGCCAGCAGGTCGTCCGGCAGTTCGCCCTCGGTGTCGTTGGCGGCGGCCCTTGCTTCGAGCTGCCAGCCGGGCAGGTCGAGCACCGGCTCCCGCTCCCAGCCGCTGGTCTCGGCCAATCCGGCGACGAAATCCTGGTAGGCCTGGAACATCTCGGCCATCAGCCCGTCCGGGAACAGCCCGTCGACAGCGTGCCAGGCCAGTTCCAGATTGCCCTCGAACTCGAGCAGGAAATGGTCGATGGTCACCTGCGGGGTCTGCGAGACGAAATACGTCTGCTCGCCGAGCCAGTCCACTGGGGACGGTGCGGGCTTTCCGTCCACGTCACTGCCGAGCGCGCTCGTGAACACGACCGGCATGGCGTCGCCGGCGCCGCCGCGCGCCCTGGCCCGTTCGCGCAGGATGCGCACGCCGCTGACGTAGCGGTGCTCGAAGTCGGCCCAGCTTTGCCGTTGCAGCTCCCGGGCAAGCTCGCCGAAGCTGTCCGCCGCCACCGCGTCCACCTCGAGTAGGTCGAAGGAAGCGAACTCGCCGACGAGATCGTCGACCTCCTCGTGCACCGGAAGCCGGTTCACCGCGGTGAAATTCAGCGTGAACCGCTGGGTTTTGCTCCAGGTGCCGATCGTGACCGCGAACGCGGCGAGCATCGCGCTGGACGCGGTGACCCCGAACTCGCCTGCCTTTTCCTTGATCCGGCCCCACACTTCGGCGTCGAGCCTGGCGTGCCTGCGCACGAAGGTCCGCGCGTCCTTGCCCTCCGCACCGTTTCTGACCGGCAGTTCCGGCGCGGGCGGCAGTTCGCGCACCCGCTCCCGCCAGTACTCCAGCGCACGCTCGTACCGCGGGGTCTCCCGCAGCTGTTCCTCCGCGAGCACGTAATCGCGGAAGGACAGCTCGGACGGCGTGGCGTCCAGTTCGGGCTCGTGATAGAACTCCCGCCACTGCGGCAGGATCTGGTAGAAGAACGACGAAACGTCGGCGACGAGCAGGTCGAAGCTGATGTGCACGCGGACGACGTGCCCGGCCAGCAGGCTGACCCGGACCTCCCACAGCGGCCAGGTGTCGGCGCGGCGCACCTCGGCGGCCATCCGGTCGCGGATCCCGGCCAGCCGCTGCGCGGATTCGCCCGCCTCCGCCTCGCGCAGGTCGAGCACCTCGAACCGGTACGGCGCCAGGTCCGGCAGGATCCGCTGCCGCCCGTCCGACAGCACGACCATGCGCAGCATCTCGTGCCGCCGGAGCACCTGGTTCCAAGCGCGTTCCAGCCGGTCGACGTCGAGAGTGCGGCTGTCGAACTCGAAGTAGAGGTGCGGAGCCACCCCGCCCATGTCGAAGCTGGAGAGCCTGCCGATCCACTGCGCCTGCTGCATTTCGGTGAGCGGGAACGGTTCGAACCGCCGCTGCGGCTGCGGAACCACGACCGGCAGCCGGTCCTCGGTCGCGGCCGTGCCCGCCTCGCGCAGCCGTCCGGCCAGGCCGCCGATGGTGGGGGTGGCGAGCAGGTCGCTGAGCGGCACCGTCGCCCCGACGGCGGCCTGCAAGCGGTTGAGCACCTGGGTGGCCAGCAGCGAATGGCCGCCGAGTTCGAAAAAGTTGTCGCGGGTGCCGATCGGCGCGATGCCGAACAGGTCCTCCCAGACCTCGGCGATCGCGGTCTCCAGCTCGTCGGCCGGTTCCACGTAGCCGGTCACCAGCGTGCCCGGCCGGGCGGCCTTCGGAAGCGTTTCGGCAGGTTGCTCGGGTTCGGCGAACTGCTCGGCGAGATCGGCCGCCGACGCCCCGGCGGGGCCGGCCGGACGCGGGTCGATCCAGTACCGGTCCCGCTGGAACGGGTAGCCGGGCAGTTCGACCCGGTCGCGCTTCCCGTCGTGCAGGGCCGCCCAGTCCACCGCGCCGCCGAACAGCCAGACGTCGCCGACCGCGGTGCGCAGCAGCTGTCTGTCCACTATGGACTCGTCCGGCCTGCGCATCGTGGTGACGGCGGCGGGCTGGGGCCGTCCGGCCCATTCGGCGGCCCGCGCCAGCGTGCTCAGCGTGTTGCCCGGCCCGACTTCCACCAGCACCGCGGGCTGGTCACCGACCGCGGTGCGCACCGCGTCGGCGAACCGGACCGGACGGCGCACGTGCGAGCCCCAGTAGGACGGGTACGTCGCGTGCTCGGCGTCGATCGGTTCGCCGGTGACGCACGAGACGAACGGACGCTGCGGGGCAGTGAGCGCTGCCTCCCCGACGAGCCGGGTGAACGGCTCCACGATCGGATCCATCATGGCCGAGTGAAAAGCGTGCGAGGTGTGCAGCTGCCGGACGACGATCTCCTTGGCGGCCAACTGTTCGGCGAGCTCGGCCATTGCTTCGTGCGGCCCGGAAGCCACGCACAACGAGGGCGCGTTGATCGCCGCGAGGGACACCCCGGGCGGCAGCACGGGCTCGATGTCCGCAGCAGGTGCCGCGATCGAAATCATCGCCCCGGAGGGCAGGTCTCGCATGAGCTGCCCGCGCAACGCGACCAGCCGAGCCGCGTCGGCCAGTGACAGCACCCCGGACAGACAAGCCGCGGTGAACTCGCCGATGCTGTGCCCCACCATGGTGTCCGGTTCGACACCCCAGGACAGCAAGAGGCGAGCCAACGCGTATTCGGTGGCGAACAGCGCGGGCTGCGTCAGCTCGGTCTGGCGCAGTGCCTCGTCTCCGCCTTCGGACGGGTAAAGCACCGTCCGCAGATCGAGACCGAGCGGCTCGGCCAGCAGGCGCGCGCACTCGTCAATTGCCTCCGCGAACACCGGTTCGCTTTCGTAGAGGCCCCAGCCCATTCCGGGGTACTGCGCGCCTTGGCCGGGGAAGAGGAACACTACCTTCGCCGGACCGAGTCCGGCGTCCGCGCTGCGCACCCGGCCCGGATCGGAACCGGACAGCAGAGCTGCCGCTTCGGCGGTGTCCGAAGCCAGGACTGCCCGCCGGTAGCGCATGGCCGAGCGGCCGGATTGCAAGGTGTGCGCGACGTCTGCCAGCGGAGTCCGGTCGAGTTCGGCCAACCGGGACCCGAGCGCCGTGCTCGCCGCGTCGAGCGCGGCCGGGGTCTTCGCCGAAACCACCACCAGCTGCGGCCGCTCCGGGGGCGGAGGCTGTCGGCTCGGCTCCGGTGCCTGCTCAAGTACGACGTGGGCGTTGGTGCCGCCGATGCCGAACGAGCTCACACCTATCCGGCGGGGGTACTCGCCGTTCGGCCACGCCCGCAATTCCGTGTTGACGAAGAACGGCGTGGCCGGGAAGTCGATGCGCGGATTGGGCCGCTCGAAGTGCAGGCTGGGCACCAAAGTCCGGTGCCGCAGCTGGAGCACCGCCTTGATGAAACTGGCGATCCCGGCCGCCGACTCAAGATGTCCGATATTCGATTTGACCGAGCTGACAGCGCAGAACTGGGTGTCCTCGGTGTAGCGGCCGAACGCCCTGGCGAGCGCGGTGATCTCGATCGGATCGCCGACGTGGGTCCCGGTTCCATGCGCCTCGACCGCGGTGATCGAGCGAGCGGGGATCCCGCTGCCCGCGATCGCTTCGGCGACCACCGCTTCCTGCCCGCGGACGCTCGGGGCGGTGTAGCCGACCTTGTCGCCGCCGTCGTTGTTCACCGCGGATCCCTTGAGTACCGCGAGAATCCGGTCGCCGACGCGGAGAGCGTCGGCCAGCCGCCGCAGCACGACGACGCCGACCCCGTTGCCGAACACCGTGCCGGCGCCATCCGCGTCGAACGGACGGCAATGCCCGTCCGGCGAATAAATCAAACCCTGCTCGTGGCGGTAGCCGACGCGATGCGGCACCCGGACGCACACCCCGCCGGCGAGCGCGAGTTCGCAAGACCCGGCTCGCAGCGCCGCGGCTGCCTGGTGCACCGCCACCAGCGACGTCGAGCACGCGGTCTGCACGTTCACCGCGGGACCGGTCAGCCCCAGTTTGTAGGCGGTCCGGCTGGCGAGATAGTCCTTGTCGTTGTGGATCTGGAGTTCGAACATCGCCGAATCGAGCACGATCCGGTTGCCGCCGAGGAGATTGGACATCAGGTACGCGGGCAGGTTCCCGCCGGCGAACACCCCGGCGGCACCGCACCGGGCTGGGTCGATCCCGGCGTTTTCCATCGCGTGCCAAGCGGTTTCGAGAAACAGCCGCTGCTGCGGATCGAGCAAGGCCGCTTCGCGCGCGGTGAATCCGAAGAACCTGGCGTCGAAGAACTCGATGTCCTCCAGCGTCGGCGCGACCGGCACGTAGTCCGGTCCTCCGATGAGTTCCCTCGGCAGCCCTTCGGCCAGCAGTTCCTCCTCCCGCAACCGGCGGATCGACTCGACGCCGGACCGGAGGTTGTGCCAGTACTCGTCGAGGTCGGCGGCGCCGGGAAACCGGCCGGCCATCCCCACGACAGCGATGTCGGCGCCGTCCTGCCGCGTGCCGGGCGCGGGACCTGCGAAAGTCACCAGAATTCTCCTTGGGGCAGAAGGGAACGCGGTCAGGAACGGCTGGGTTCGGGAAGTGCGAGGCGGTCGATGTCGTAGCCCGTGGCGCCGTCGAGGCACAGATCGGCGCAGATCCGGCCCAGGAGCGGGACGAACTTGAACCCCCACCCGCCGGTGGAGACGATCACGTTGCTCCCGCCGTCGAAAAGCCCGGTGGCCGGGCCGAGGAAGAATTGCCGCTCGGGATCGGCGGGCAGCACGGCAAGGCAGGTCTCGCGCGCCAGTGGCCGCGCGTCCACCCCCGGCAGATGCTTCCGGACCCAATCGCAGACGCGGGTCACGTGCCGGTCGGCCGGGATTCCGGTCGCCCGCTCGGGATCGGCGAGCGCGTCGACCTCGAACACCGGGCCGACCCGGACCCGGTCGGTGTCCTGCCAGGAGTTCGGCGGGAATCCGTAGAACAGGTTGGTGTCCTCTTCGGTGGGCTCCTGGAAGACGAACCAGAACGGGTACCGCGCGCGGGGATCCCGCTGGCGCAAGGTCACCAGCGCCATTTCGAACACGTTGAACTCCAGCCGGGCCCCCAGCGGTTCGAGCAGCCGGTTGGCATACGGGCCGTTGGCGAGAACGACCTTGCCCGCGCGGCACCATCCGCGTGCCGTCCGCAGGCGCACGCCCTCGCTGTCGGGGAGCAATTCGTGCACCGGCTCGGATTCCCGCAGCACACACCCGGCCGAATCGGCCAGCCGCCGCAGGACCGCAAGGGTGGCCCGGACGTCGACCGCGCCGCCGTCGGGTTGCACGAAACCCTCGAAGCGGCTGGGAAGACCGGTGAATCCGTAGCGGCGCTCGATCTCGGCGGCGGTGAGCCATTCGTACCGGATGGACAACTCGTCCATGGTGCGCGCGGTTTCGGAGATCTTCCCCTCGTTGGTGGCCACGTCGACGTCGCCGAACCACAGGCTGCCGAACGCGTGCAAAAGCTGATGCCCGCCCGCGGACTCCAAGTCCCGCCACAGCGGCAGCGCCTCGCCGGTCAGCCGGCACAGATCGGGTTCGGTGTACTGCAACCGCCAGTGCCGTTCCGCGCCGCTGGTGCCGCATCGCTCGTTGCCGAACTCGAACTGCTCGAAGACCGCCACCCGGGCGCCGCGGCGGGCCGCGTGCCACGCCGAGGCGAGCCCGACCGGGCCCCCGCCGACCACGACGATGTCGTAATGCTCCGTTTCGGACACCGGTTCACCCTTCCGTCTTCCGCGTCGTTCCGGCCGCGATCGGCGTACCCCTGGTCTCCTGCCGCAGCACGGTGTCCAATCGGGACACCAGCTGTCCGACCTGCTGGTCGGTCATCCCCGGATGGCAGGGCAGATTCACCTGCTGTTCAAACCACATCCGCTCAGCCACCGGGCATTCGCCCGCGTCGTGTCCGCGCGCCCGCCATTCGGCGAGCAGATGCAACGGGAAATAGCGCAACTGCATCTGCACGCCGAGCGCGTCGAGCCGGGACACCAGCCGGTCCCGCAGCACGCCGCTCGCCGGATCGACAAAGAAGGTGTAGAGGTGGTGGGCGTGCCGGACAGCACCGGTGCCCTCTTGCACCCGGATGCCCTCGAACTGGCCGAGCACCTCGGTGCACGCGGCGGCGATCTCGGCCCGCCTCGACACCATTTCGTCCAATTTGGACAGCTGGACGGTGCCCACCGCGGCGTTCGGTTCGGCGAGGGTGGCGTTCGTGCCGCCGTAACGGATCGACGCGCAGCCGTGGGTGAAGGCGAGACCGGGATGCATCATCCACGGATGCGCGCTCGTGCGCTCCCCGATCGCCCGCCCCTTCTCGTGGTAAACCGCGTCGGCGTCATTGGACCGGATGCGATCCACCCGGTCGGCCCACTCCGGATTGAAAAGGGTGATCATCCCGCCCTCGCCGAGGGTGGTGATGTTCTTGCTGGAGTGGAAACTGAAACAGCCGATGTCGGCCAGCGCGCCGGGTTTGCGGCCCCAGTATTCCGAACCGAGCGCGTGCGCGCAGTCCTCGATCACCGTGATGCCGCGGCGGCGCGCGATCGCCATCACGCGGTCCATGTCGCAGGGCAGGCCGCCGTAGTGCACGAGAATGATCGCCTTGGTGCGGCTGGTGATCAGCTCCTCGATCCGGCCGGGGTCGATGTTCAGCGAATCCGGGTCCACGTCGCAGAACCGGACCTCGACCGGATAGTTGAGCAGCGGCTGCACGCTGGCTTTATAGGTTTGGGGAGTGGCGATCACCTCGTCGCCCTCGCCGAGGTCGAGCAGCCGGATCGCGATCTCCAGCGCGACCGTCCCGCTCGTGACCGAAAGCGCGTACGGAACACCGAGATGTTCGCGGAAACGCCGTTCGAACTCCTCGCGCCAGCGTCCGCCGGACAGATTGTCCCCGGACTTCACCACCTGGGTGATCACGCGCACTTCCTGCTCGCCGAGCACGGACCCGATTTGCGGATACGGAACCGCGTACGAGTGTTCCACCTTTCACCTCCAGGACCCCCAGCCACCTGGACACCGGCACCCGATCGACCGGATGCCGGTCCGTTCTCCGGCCAAGGCGGCACCACTGCGAAATCGGGACGGTTTCACCGGGTCGCCACGCGCTTCTCCGCGCGCCGCCACTGCGGCACGGGCGACCTGGCACAAGCGTCTCAAATTCCGGGACAGCCGGGAATAGCCCGGTCGTTCTAATGACGTTGTACTACCTCGGCTCCGGTACCGACGGTTTAATACCCGGGTAGTGGGCCATTGCCACCGCCGCGGAAAGTCGATTAGCCTCGGCCTGCGCCGTCCCGCGAAAACGCGGAAACGCCGCCGACTCGATCTTGGCCATCGCCAACCCGGGGGGGACGCCACCGTGTCCGTGGACGTGTTGAAACAATTGCTGCGGGATATCGGCATCGCCGAAACCGTCGTCGCCGGGATCGCCCCGCACACCCGGCTGCGCGCCGATCTCGGCCTCAGTTCGACCGAGACCACCGATCTGGAGATCCAGCTGCGCGACCAATTCGACGCCCGGATCAGCTTGTGGGACAAGGAAGATTACACCGTCGCCCAGCTGGTCGCCAGCATCCGGGAGACCGCCCGGTGAGCGCCGTCGACGCCAGGGTCCTGGACCCGGACGTGCCGGTGCTCGACCGGCGGCGCGCCGAGGAGTACCTGCGAGCCGGCCTGTGGACCGCGGAACGGATCGCCGACACCCTGCGCGCGGCACGGCTGCGCGCCCCGGACCGGCTCGCGGCGGTCGCCGACGGCCGCCGGCTGTCCCACGGCGAACTGCACACGGCGGTGACCACTGCCGGGCAACGGCTTCGCGGGCTCGGGGTGCGTCCCGGGGACCGGGTGGCGGTGCGGCTGCCGAACAGCATGGAATTTCTCGTCCTGATGCTGGCGCTGCTCGACATCGGGGCCCCGCCGGTAGCGGTCCTCCCGGGATTCGGCGATTACGAACTGGAGCACGTCGTACGCGCCGCCCGGCCGGTCGCGATCGCGGTGGCCACCGGCGGCGGCCGGACCGCTTCGGCCGGCCCGGCTCGGCGTCTGCGCGCGGAACACGAGTGCCTGCAGCACATTCTCGCGCTCGGCGACGACACCTCCGGGGAGATCGACCTCGCCGCGTTATGCGACCCGGACGCGCCATGGGGCGGTCCCGCCGAGCCGGAGACCGATTCTCTGGCCGCCGGAACCATGGACGACGCCGCGGTTTTCCTGCTCTCCGGCGGAACCACCGGGCCGCCGAAGATGATTCCCCGGGGCAACGCCGGGTACGCCTACATGATCCGGACGGCCTGCGAAATCGCCGGTGTCTCCAAAAACTCGGTGTATCTCGCCGTCCTCCCCGCCGCGCACGGATTCATCCTGAATTGCCCCGGAGTGCTCGGGACGCTGGCGAAGGGCGGCACGGTCGTGCTCGGCCAGCCCACCGATCCCCGGAAGGCATTCGACCTCATCGAACGCGAAGGCGTCACCCACTGCGCGCTCGTCCCGACAGTGGCCATGCAATGGCTGAGCGCGGCGGCCGGGTCGGACGCCGACCTGCGCAGCCTTCAGGTGCTGCAAGTCGGCGGTGCCCGTCCCGCACCGGAACTGCCGGACCAGATCCGTTCCGTGCTGGGTGCGACGCCACAGCAGTGTTACGGCATGAGCGAAGGACTTCTCTGCTACACCCGGCTCGACGACAGCGAAACCGTGCGGGCCCGGACCCAGGGACGGCCCGCCTCGGCCTGGGACGAACTGCTGATCGTCGACGAACACGGCGGGCCGGTGCCCGACGGCGGCACCGGGGAACTGCTGACGAGGGGCCCCTACACCGTCGCCGGGTACTACCGGGACCCGGAGGCGACCGCGAAGGCGTTCACCCCGGACGGTTTCTACCGCACCGGCGATCTGGTGACCCGGACCCGCAAAGGCGACGTCATCGTCAACGGCCGGGTTCGCGACATCATCAACCGCGGCGGCGACAAGATCCCGGCAGAGGATCTGGAACTGATGGTGGCGCGGCATCCGGCGGTCCGGGCTTCCGCGGCGGTCGGCGCACCGCATCCGCTCTACGGCGAGGTCGTGTGCCTTTTCGTCGTGCCGGAAACGGGTCCGGAACCGACTTTGGCGCAGGTGCGCCGGTTCCTGCGCGAGCAGGGGCTCGCCGCCTACAAACTGCCCGAACGGCTTCAGCTCGTCAGCGCCTTGCCAACGACCGCGATCGGCAAAATCGACAAGAAAGCACTCCGCGCTGACCTTGCGCGGCAAACGGCTCCGGAGGCATAGCGCGTGAAACAACGGATCGACGCGAAACTTCTCATCCCCGGATCCGGAAAATCCATTGTGGACGGTGCAGTCGTGCACGCTGACGGCCGGATCCTTTTCGCCGGGCCGACAGCCGAACTGGACAGCGAAAACCGGGCGCTGGAACCGACGCGGGTCGCCACCTTGCTTCCCGGGCTCTGGGACTGCCACGTGCACTTCGCCGGGATTCGCGGCCGGGTCAGCACCGAGGAGCTGCGGTTGACGCCGACCGCGCTCGCGGTCGCCCGCAGTGTCAAGGACGCCGAGACAGCGCTGCGTGCGGGCTTCACCAGCGTGCGAGACCTGGGCGGCTACGGCTGCACGCTCGCCGAGGCCGTCCGCGAAGGCACCTTTCTCGGCCCGAACATCTACAGCGCCAACCAGGTCATCGGGCAGACCGGCGGACACACCGACGCGCACCGGCTGCCCTATCGCTGGGTCGCCGACCCCTGCCAGACCGGCGGCACGCTGCACATCGCCGACGGGGTGGACGAATGCCTCCGCGCGGTCCGCCTCCAGCTCCGGGCGGGAGCCGAGGTGATCAAGGTCTGCACCTCCGGCGGCGTGCTGAGCGAACTGGACAACCCGGTGCACCAGCAGTACCGAAGCGAGGAACTGCGGGCGATCGTCACCGAAGCCGCGCGAGCGGACCGGGTCGTCGCAGCGCATTGCCATGGCCGGGCAGGCATCCTGGCCGCGATCGAGGCAGGCTGCCACACCGTGGAGCACGGCACCGAACTCGACGAGGAATGCGCGGACCGGCTGGCCGAGCAGGGGATGACCCTGGTGCCCACGCGCACCGTCTACGAGGCTCTGCGGGAAAACGCCGCCGCGCTGCCGCCGGTGTGGCACGACCGCTTCGCCGCCATGGCCGACCGGCATCTCGAGGCGATCCAGCTCGCGCACCGCGCCGGAGTCACCATCGCACTCGGCACCGACCTGGGCACGAGCGACCGGGACGGACCGCTTTCCTGGGGCAAGCACGCGAGCGAGTTCGCACACCTGCGCACCGCGGGGCTCAGCCCGCTGGAGGCGATCAAGGCGGCCACGTTCAATGGGCCGGGCACCCTCGGACCGCGGGCTCCCCGGTCCGGGTTGCTGGCTGTCGGCTATGACGCCGATCTTCTCGCCCTCGACGCGGATCCGCTGGCTGATCTGGGTGTGCTGGCCGACCCCGGCCACCTCACGCAGGTGTGGAAGGCCGGAGTTCCGGTACCGCGGTGACCGGGGGGCGGCGGCATTCCGGTCCGGCTCGCTGGCTCCCGGCCACACCGCCGATCTCCCGCCCTCGACCCCGACCCGCTGACCGACCTGGCCGATCCCAGCCACCTCACGCAAGTGCGGAAAGCCGGAACTCAATCCAGTGCCGCAGTCACGGAAGTCAGCAGCCCCGGCTCCCCGCCCGCCGCTACCGCCCCTCCGCAGTCCCCGCGACAGCCTCGCATTCGGCGAGAAAGTCCGCCATCGTCGTCACCCCCGCGTTCACCCGCGCGAAGGCGTCCATCGCGTGCTGCCGGTCGCTGATGCCTTCCAGCAGCCGCTGCAGGTCCGGCGGAAGCGGCTCCAGCGTCGAGACCTGGGCGGTGAACTCGTAGTTCGGCATCTCGTGCCGGTCCCGTACCGCCTGGTAGTGCGCCATCGCGGCGGCGAACGGCTGCCGCCCCGACAACGCTTCGCTCAGCGCCGCGGCGCACCATTCGGCGGAGAGGAACGCGTCGCTGATTCCCAGTGCGGTGAAGAAATCCTTGCAGTAGCCCGCGTCGCCGACGAGCGCCCAGCCGGGGCCGAACGGTTCGCGGAAGAAGTTCGGCAGTGCCGCGCCGGCGAGCCTGGTCTCGCACCGGGCGTTCCGGATCTGTTCCGCCCAGGCCGGAGCCAGCTCGAAATTCTTCAGGTAGTTCCCCTTGATGTCCTTGCGCACCTCGGCGAACTCCGCGTACGGCCAGCAACCGCCGACGAGGGTCAGGCCGTCGTTCGTCGGCCACGCCCCGAACGCGCGGTGCGGCCGGGAATGGGCTTTGAAGACGCCGTTCATCTCCAGTCCGCTCCAGTAGCCGTAATAGCCGACCATCAAGCGCGGATTCTCGTTGTACCGCTTGGCTTCCACCGCTCGCGCGACCTGGGAGTGCACCCCGTCGGCTCCCACCACGACCCGGGCGTGCTCGGTCACCAGCGGCCCAGAGCTCTCTCTCCCGCGAACGCCGGTCACCCGGCCGTTCTCGTCGAAAACGATTTCGGAGACGGTGAAGCCGGTGCGCACCTCGGCTCCCGCCTCCGCGGCCGCGTCCACCAGCAGCTTGTCCAGCACGATCCGGCGCGGCGCGTACGCCACCGGTTCCTCCGCCGTGCCCGGACCGCCGGAAAGGGTAAAGCTCTCGAAATCGAAGGAATACGTGTGGATCGGCGGACAGCCGGTGGCTCGCACCCGGTCGAGCAGCCCCCATCTGCGCAGCGCCGCGACGCCCGGCGGGTGGATCAGGTGCGTCGACAGCGTGTCGCTGGGAAAACTCGCCCGGTCCACGACCAGTACCCGGTAACCCATTCTCGCCAGCAGCATCGCGGTCGGCGATCCCGCACATCTGGCGCCGACAACGATAACGTCGTAGCCGGTTCCGCTCATAGTGCCCTCCTGCCAGGCATTCGGCCGCGGAAACTCGAAGACGACCTTACGCACGCGGACCGGCTCGCGGCAATAAGGCTAAATCCAGAGTTGTAAACCCAGCAGTCCGATCGGATACCGCGAAAGGACTAGCCGCGGTCTGAGTTTTCCTTGTACCTTCGAAAGAGAAGTCCGGAGACCTCGCGGCCCGTTCCGGGGAGAACCCTCCCGGAATTCGCCGGGAGCCGAGGCCGCTCTCCCCCACCGATCGCCGGGAACGCCGAGGAGCCAGGCAATGACGACAGCCGCCGCATCCGCGCTCGACACGTCGTGGGACAGCCCGCCGGACGCGGACGACCTCGTCCGGGAAGCGATGGCCTGGCATTTCGGCCCGGATACCGGTTCGCCGTTCTGGCTGGAGCGCGCGAAGAAGCTGGACTTCGACCCGCGCACGGATATTCGCACGGCAGCGGACCTGACATTGTTTCCGAATATAGTTGACGAGTTGCGCGACATTCGGTTAGAGGACCTGATCCCCGCCGGATACGGAAGTCTCAGCGCATTGCCCACGCCGCCCGCGGTAGGGGAAAGCGGCGGAACCACGGGCGCGCCCAAACGCGTTTTCGTCCTTCCCGACGTCCGCGAACAGTCGTGGGCCTGGTACTACCATCGGCTGCGGGAACACGGGATCGCGCACGGCGGCAACTGGCTGGGTTCCATGCCGACCGGACCGCATATGGCGGGCATCCTGGCGCAGGACACCGCGGCGCGCTTCGGCGGCATTTGCTTCACCCTCGACCTGGACCCCCGCTGGGCGAAACTCCTCACCGGCCGCGGCGCGGCGGAGGAGATGAAGCTCTACCTGAACCATCTGGTCAATCAGGTCGAATGGATCCTGCGGAGCCAGGACATCCAGGTCATGGTCATCACTCCGCCGCTGATCGAGGCGGTCTGCCGGCGCGAGCATCTGGTGCGGCTGATCAACGAGAAGGTCCGGACAGTCCTCTACGGCGGCACCTCGATGGATCGCGACACTCGCCATCTCCTGCGCACCGAGGTCTTCCCGGACGTCAACTTCGTCAGCATCTTCGGCAGCACGATGATCTTCTGCGCCATGCCGGAACGGCCGGGAGCCGCCGCCGGGGAAAGCCCGGTGTTCGACCCGCCTTCGCCGTTCGCCATGTTCTCGGTGATCGACCCGGAGACCGGGAAGAACGTCCCGTACGGCGAACGCGGACAGGTGGTCACCCATCACCTCACCCGGAACCTGTTCCTGCCCAACAACCTTGACCGCGACACCGCCGTCCGGCATCCGCACCGGCACGGGTATCAGGGCGACGCGGTGTCCGACGTGAGCCCGGTACGGGAATTCGGCGACACCAAGGTGATCGAAGGGGTCTACTGAGGTGCGCGCCGCATCAGCCGCGCCGGACCGGCTGCCCGCGCTCGGCGCCCGAGGTCCCTACCACAGCTATCACGTCGAATCCGTTCCCGACGTCACCGGGAACCCGGCGGCCGAGATGAGTCTCGTGCCCTGGCTGTTCGCCCAGCGAAGTATCCAGGCACTGCGCCAAGCCGCCCCGCCGGATCCGGATCGCCGTGCGGAAATGCTGGCTGAGGCGGGAGAACTGTTCGCGAGCGGTTCGGTCGGCGGAGTGCCCGCCGCGTCCTATCACCGGACGGTGGCCGAGGTCGCCGGCATGCCGGTTTCCATTGTCCGGGAACAGGCACATTGGGTCGGCGATTTCGCGGCCGCGGCGTACGAAAACGCGAACCAGGCCCGTCCGGCCGGCGCGGCGGGCAGCTGGCGGGAGGATCGCGTCAAGCTCGGCTCCGGCGTGTGGACCCGCCGCGGCGAGGTCCTGATGGTGCACGCGCCCGCCAACGCCCCAGCGGTGCACACGCCTTGGCTGGAAGCGCTCGCCCTCGGCTATCGCGTGGCGGTCCGGCCGTCCCGGCGGGAACCGTTCACCCCGCACCGGCTCGTGACCGCGCTGTGGCAGGCGGGCTACGGCCACGACCAGGTTGTCCTCCTTCCCACCGACCACCCGACCGCCGACCGGCTCATCGCCGAGGCGGACGTCGCCATCGCGTTCGGGGCCGACGAGATCGTCCGGAAATACGGAGCCAGCACGCTCGTGCTCCCGTTCGGGCCAGGCCGGTCGAAGATCCTGCTCACCGACGGCGAGGAGGTCGCCCGGCATCTGGATACCATCGCCGAATCCGTCGCCGGGAACGCCGGAACCGGCTGTGTGAACGCGACGGCGGTGTTCGTCGAGGGCGATCCCGCGCCGGTAGCCGAAGCGCTCGCCCGGCGGTTGAGCGAGCTTCCGTCGCTGCCGCCGGGCGACGAACGAGCCGTGCTTCCGGTCCGGCAGACCTCCGTGGCCCGCGCCATGGACGAATACCTGCGGTCCAGCGCGGGGAACGCGAAACCGGTGCTGGGCGCGGATACGGTGGTCGACGAACTCGGCGACGGTTCGGCGGTGCTGCGCCCGGCGGTGTTCCTGCTCGACCGGCCGGACGCCCCGCAGGCCCGGATCGAACTGGGCTTCCCGTGCGTCTGGGTCGCACCCTGGCGGCGTGAAGGCGACTGGCTGGCACCACTGCGCGAAACTCTGTCGCTCACCGCCTTCACCCGCGACGCCGAACTCATCGACGCGCTGGTCGCCGAACCGAGCATCGACCAGATCCAGATCGGCGACCATCCGACGACCTGGACCCGCCCCGGGCTGCCGCACGAGGGCTATCTCGGCGATTTCCTCATGCACACCAAGGCAGTCATCGTCGGCTGAGCCCGCTTCAGCCCCCACGCATGCGAGGGTCAGGTTGTCCGCGAAAGACACACAGGTTCTGGTGGTCGGCTGCAGTCTCACCGGCGCGACCGCCGCCGTGCTGCTCCGCCAATTCGGCATCCGCACGCTGGCCGTCGAGAAACGCACCACCGTTTTCCCGTGGCCCCGCACCAGGATCATCCTGAGCAGGCCGATGGAGATCTTCCGCACCGCCGGCCTGGAGGAGCGGATCCTGGCGAAGCCGTCGCTCATCGGGCAGTACCCGGAGATGGCCAGGGCGGAAACGGTCGCCGGGCGCGAATGGATGCGCGACAGCATCGAAGGCCTGGACGAGGCCACGAAATACAGCCCCGCCCCGTGGGCGCCGATCGATCAGCACCACCTCGAACCGCTGCTGCGCGAACGCGCCGAGGAGCTGGGCGCCCGGATCGAGCGTGGTTCCTGGCTGGTCGAGGCGGAGCAGGACGAGGACGGCGTCACCGCGACCGTCGCGACGGAGGGGACGGGCGAACTCCGGGTCGTCCGCGCGGACTACCTCATCGCGGCGGACGGGGCGAACAGCACTGTCCGCGATCTGCTCGGCATCCGGATGCGCGGGAACCGGGTGATCGGCCGGTACGTGAACATCGTGTGGGAAGCGGACCTCACCGAGGCGCTTCGCGGACGACGGGTCGGCGTGTGGTTCCTCGACCGGCCGCGGCCCGCGTCGGTGATCATGCCGCAGGACCGGCCCCACCGCTGGATCCTCATGGTGCCGCACGATCCGGAATCCGGCGAAACCCTGGCGGACTTCACCGAGGACCGCTGCCGGGCGCTGGTCCGCACCGCGATCGGTCAACCCGGGCTGGACGTCCGCATCGTCAGCTTCGACGACGAGGGCGTGTCGCCGGTCGCGAAACTGTGGGAGGTCGGGTCCTGCGTCGCGGAGGAATTCCAGCGGGGACGGATGTTCCTGATCGGCGACGCGGCGCACCTGATGCCGCCGGTCGGCGCGTTCGGAGCCAATCTGGGCATCCAGGACGCCCACAACCTGGCGTGGAAGCTGGCGCTGGTCCTGCGCGGCCAGGCCGGGCCGGAGCTGCTGGAAAGCTATGCGGCCGAACGCATTCCGGTCGCCGACGCCACCGTCGGCGCGGCCACCGATCACCTCCGGGTACGGAGCACGGCAGGCGGACACGGCAACACCACGGACGGGAACCTCGCCGTGCTCTTCGGCCACCGCTACCGCTCCGGCGCGGTCCGGGCGGAGAGCCCGAACGGTTCCGCCGACCTGCTTCATCCGGCTTCGCTCTCTGGCGAACCCGGCACCCGCGCACCGCATTTCCGGCTGCTGCGCGACGGCGCGCTCGTCTCGAACATCGACCTGTACGCGCACGAATTCGCCTTGATGGCGGGTGCCGCCGGGCAACCTTGGGCGGAGGCGGGCCACCAGGTCGCGCGTGAACTGGGCGTTCCGCTCGCTGTTTACCGACTCGGCCAGGATCTCTCCGACCCGTCCGAAGCCTGGAACCGAACCCATCAGGTGACCGATCGAGGCGCGGTGCTGGTCCGGCCCGACGGTTTCGTCGCCTGGCGAGCATCCGGCGCGGTCCCGGACCCCAGCACGCTCTTGCGCGAAACGCTGCTTCGGATCCTCGCCCGAAACGACCGCTAGCCAAGCGCGTGGTGTCCCTTGCCGACTCAACTGCCCGGCACACTGGCCTCGATCATCTGCAGCGACGAGTCCACCGGCCGCACCCCGTGCACGACGAGACCGGCACGCTCCGCGATCTTCAGCAGCCCCTCCCTGGTGTGCTTCTGGCCGCCGATGACCAGCAGCATCCGCAGATCCAGCGCGGAGGACAGCTGCTGCCCGGGACCGTCGTCGACAAAGTTGTCCACGATGATCATCCGGGCCCCCGGCCGCGCCGCTCGCACCGCGTTGCGCAGGATCCGGACCGAATCGTCGTCATCGGCTCCCAGGATGTTCTTGAACAGATAGAGATCGGCCTGGACCGGGATCTCTTCGAGGCAGTCGCCCGGCATCAGCCGCACCCGGTCGGCGAGGCTGCCGCCAGGACGCAGCCGGGCGTCCGCGTTCGCCACCACGGCGGGCAGGTCGAGCAGGAATCCGCGGAGCTCCGGATTCCGTTCCAGCAGGGTGGCGAGCACCAGCCCCTGTCCTCCGCCGACGTCGGCGATCGTGGACACCTGCGCCAGCGGGAGCAGTTCGGCGAGCGCGTTCGCCGATTCCCTGCTCTGCTGGCTCATCGCCCGCTCGAACACCCGCGCCGACTCCGGCCACTCGGTGTGCAGGCAGTCGTAGAACCGGCGGCCGTGCTGCGCGCTGAACACCTCGCGTCCGCTCCGCACCGATTCGTCGAGATGGCCCCAAAGCGACAAGAGCCACGGCTCGGTGCACCACAACACGAGATATTTGAGGCTGTTCGGCGAGTCTTCGCGGAGCGCACGCGACTTTTCGGTGTGCACGAACGAATCCGCGTCGTTCTCCGCGAACACCCCATAGGACGTCAGCGAGCGAAGCAGCCTCCGGAGCGCGGCTGGGTCCGCGTCGATCGCAGTGGCGAGTTCCTCAGCCGTCGCCGGCTTCTCGCCGAGAGCCTCGGGCAAGCCCAGCGTCACGGCCGCACGCACGGACGCTGCGCACGCGGCGCTGAGCGCGTGCTCCAGCAATGCTGTCACGAGGGAATCGGTCGACGCCGCGCTGCTTGTCATGAGAACCCTCTCTGCCGACGGCGTGGTTCAGCTCGCGCGGAACAGTCGTTCTCCGTCTTGGGCGCGGAGTATCGCGCAGACGTCGCGCAACGCGGCGTCCGTACGGGCGATGTCCTCGTCCGTCAGATCGATCGACGGCTCGAACCGGACCGAGTTTCCCGCGGGCCCGAGCGGAAGCACCCGGATCCGGTGCTCGCGCAGAATGTATCCCGCGATCACGTACCCGATCATTCCCGAACCGGCGCTTTCCCGGATGCTGTCCGACGCTGCGTTCGACTGGTCGGTGAATTCCAGCGCGAGCATGAGGCCGATTCCGTTGACCGCGGCCACAACGTCCGGAAAATCGGTCTTGACGGCGTCGAGCATCGCTTTCAAGGCGGTGCCGCGCTCCGCGACTGTCCGGTATGCCTTGCCGTCGTCGGCCTCCAGCATCTCCAGCACTTTGCCGGCGAGCGCGCCGGAGAAACCGTCCTTCGCGTAGGTCGAGGTGTGGATCACCTCGAATTCCGGGCGGAACCGGTCCTGCCGGAAAAGCACCACCGAATTCTTGGCGATGCCGCCGCCGATTCCTTTGGAGAGCGTGTAGTAGTCGCCCCGCAAACCCATGTGCGCACTGGCGAAGAAAGACCCGGTGCGTCCCATGCCGCTGTGGATCTCGTCGACGACCAGCGGGCAGCCGAGATCGTCGCACACCGCCCGGATTTCCCGGGCCGCGGCCTCGGTCAGCGGGCGCATCCCGTTCGCCCCTTGGACGGGTTCGACGAAGAAGGCCCCGATCCGGGGGAAGTCCCGCTCGACCACAGTCGCCGTGCCGCCGTCCAGCACTATGTCCAGCAGGCTTTCCCGAAGTTCCTCGGCCACCGCTTTCATCGCCGCCAGCTGATCGGCGCGCAGGAACCGGGTCGACGAGCCCAATGCCGTGAACGGCAGCCGCCACTGCGGGTTCTGGGTGAGCTGGATGGTGGCCACCAGCTTGCCGTGGAACGCGTTTTCCAGCGCCAGGTAGACCGGCTGCTTCGCCACCAGCTCCGAATTGCGGCGCTCGACCTCGGCGAGCACGTCCGGAAGTTCGCCTCCGGCGAGCCGGTCGAGCCCTTCGACCGCGGTGATCCGCCCGGCCCGAAAGGCCGTGCGCACTTCTTCGAGATGATCCGCGACCTCGCCGACCACCCGCGCGATCCGCGCCTGCCGCTCCAATTCAGCGTGCTTCAAGCAAATCTCGACCGCCTCGGCTCCGCTGTTGCCGAATATCGCCGAATAACCGCAGTCGCCGTCCGGAATTTCTCGCCGGGCGATCTCGTTCAGCCGCGCGGCCACGTCGTTGGCCCAGGACTGCCGGGACAATTGGACGTACACCGGGACCTGCCGGTCCAGCACGTCCTTGGCGTACTCCACCAGCTCCCGGTTGTTGTGCCCGAAGATCAAGGAGCCGAAGCCGCAGACGTGATCGAGCACCGGGACTTCCCGGTCGTTCTCGTCCTGGAAGTACAGCGTGTTTCCCGCCGCCCGGGTGTATTCGACCCCGAGCCCCATGCCGGACAGCCAGTCGTTCAGGACCTGGTCCGCGAAGACGGACTCGACGACCGGACCGCTCATGACCGTCTCTCTTTCTTTCAGCCGTCAAGGAGCCGTGATTTCCCGAACCTCGCGAGCACCGGCGAGTCATTTACCCGATATCCGACCTTAGCGGTGCGTATCCGCCATCGGCAATGGTTTAAACCCCGAGGTCTAACCTGGTTTCGACTTTCGGACAGGTTGCCCTAGCCCGCCCCGGCTGCCATGGTGAGAACTGTGCCAGATTCCGTGATGATCACGCCTGAGGACATCCGATACGCCGATCTGTGCCACGCGTACAATTACCGGTTCATCGCGAAACCGGACTATTTCCATCTGGTGCATTCGCCGCGACAGGCCGAGGAAGCGGTCCGAAAGGCCGTAGCCGCCGGGAAACGGGTCACCGCGCGCTCGCGCGGACACTGCGGAGAAGACTTCGCCTCCTCGCCCGACATCAAGGTGATCGTGGATCTCTCCCCGATGTCCCGCGTCGATTTCGACGAGGAGCGGGGCGCCTTCGTCATCGAAGCGGGCGCCCCGGTGGGAAAGATGATCCACGACCTCTTCCGCGGCTGGGGAGTCACCGTCCCGTGCGGTTTCTGCATGGGCGTGGGCGCGGGCGGGCACATCAGCGGCGGCGGCTACGGGCCGATGGCACGGCTGCTGGGGCTCAGCGTCGACTATCTGCACGCAGTGGAAGTCGTGGTCGTGGCCGAGGACGGAACCGTCTCGACGGTCGTCGCCTCCCGCGAGGAGACCGATCCGAACCGCGATCTCTGGTGGGCGCACACCGGCGGCGGAGGCGGGAATTTCGGCGTGATCACCCGGTACTGGATGCGTTCGCCCGAGGCGTCCGGCACCGATCCTTCCGCGCTGCTGCCCCAGCCGCCGGGCGCGCTGCACGTCGCCGAGGCGAGCTGGCCGTGGGAGGGCCTGTCCGAACCGGATTTCGTCCGGCTGATCGGGAACTTCCTCGACTGGCAACTGGAGAACAGCTCCGACGGCTCCCCGAACATCGGGCTCTACGCCCTGGTCAACTGCTTGCACCGCTCGGCGGGGAACATCGCCATGCACGCCCACATCCCGGTGGAGACCCCGAACGCTTCCGCGCGGATGGACCAGTTCCTCGACCGGCTCAACGCCGGCGTAAGCGTCGCTCCCCGAGTCCGGCGGCAGTCGCTGCCGTGGCTGGCCGCGACCCAGTACCTGGCGGTCCCGGAGACCGGTCCGTCGGCGATCACCTTGCGCTGCAAGGTCAAATCCGCGGACCTTCGCGGAAGGCACAGCCCGGCACAGCTCGCCGTCGCCTACCGGCAGCTCACCCGGGACGATTACCAGGGCACCTACTCGGCGCTGGAGTACATCTCCTACGGCGGCAAGGTGAACACCGTGCCCAGCACCGCGACCGCCATCCCGCGCGGCGCGCTGCTCAAGACCTTCTACATGGTGACCTGGCAAGACCCCGCCGAGGACGACAAGCACCTGAGCTGGATCCGCGAGTTGTACCGCGACGTGCATTCGGCGACCGGCGGCGTGCCCGTGCCGGACGACGTCAACACCGGCGCCTACCTCAATTACGCGGACATCGACCTGGCCGATCCGGAATGGAACACCTCGGCCGTTCCGTGGCACCGCCTGTACTACGGGGAAAACTACGCCAGGCTGCAGAAGATCAAGGCGAGGTGGGACCCGCTGAACATCTTCCGCCACGCCCTGTCCGTCACCGCCGCGCCGTAACCGCTCCGGCCCGGGCCGTCCACTATGGACAACCCGGCCGGGCCGCCGCACACTTCGCGGACGCCGCCCGGCCGCCGCGTAAACTGCCGGGAATGAGTCAGCGCCGATCACCGGGCCGGCCCCGAACCAAGCCCGCGCAGGAGCGGCGTGCCGATCTCCTCGACGCCGCCGAGCGAGTGTTCGTCGAACGCGGGATCGACGCGGCCCGGCTCGACGAGATCACCGAGCGCGCGAACGTCGCGATCGGCACGTTCTACCTGCACTTCAGCTCGAAATACGACATCATGATCGCGCTGCGGGCCCGGTTCATCGAGCGGCTGCTCGAACGGCAGGAGGCGGCCGTCCGGCAGCTGCCGGAAACCGACTGGGTCGCCCGCGTGGACGCCTGGCTCAGCGGCGCGGTGCGGGCTTACGTGGAGCACGCCGAACTGCACGACGTGCTCTACGACCACACCCCGATCAACGCCAAGACCACGATTCAGGTGGCCGCGGAGGGCGCGCACGTCGAAGCGTTCCGCCAGCTGATCTCCGAACGACCGGACCCGCCGGCGGACGCCCCGGACCCCGCGATGGCGGCGAACCTGATCTACAGCGCCTGGTACGGCGCCACGCACACGCTGCTCCACCACGAGGCCGGGGATCTGGATCGGCTCGCCGACGAACTGATCGCCGACATCACCGATCTCGCGCACCGCTATCTGCGCATCGAGTCCTGAACGGTCACCGGCGGCCGGATGGACGCCGGTGACCGTTTGCGCGCGTCAGAGATTCGCGCCGATGCGCCAGTGCCGCGCTTGCTCGTATTGCTTGCTGATGCGCGCGAACGCCCCGCTCGTGCCGCGCAGCTGCGCGGGAGTGCCCGACTCGACAACCTGACCGGCGTCCAGCGAGATCACCCGGTCCGCCACGGCCAAGGTGGCCGGCCGGTGCGCGATCACGATCACCGTGCGGTCGGGATCGTTGCCGAGGTTGGCGATGGCCTGGGTGACCGCCGCTTCGTTCTCGGGGTCGAGCGCCGAACTGGCTTCGTCGACAAGCACGATGCGCGCCCGCTTGAGCATGGCCCGGGCGATCGCGACCCGCTGCCGCTCGCCGCCCGACAGCTGAGCCCCGCCCTCTCCCACCTGGGTGTCCCAGCCGTTGGGCAGCCGTTCGATCACCTCGTCGAGCCGTGCCGCGGCGGCGGCTTCCTCGAGTTCGTCCCACGTGGCGTCCGGATGCGCCAGCCGCAGGTTGTTCTCGATGGTGTCGTCGAACAGGTAGACGTCCTGGAACACGATCGCGATCTCGTCCAGCAGGACCTCCAGGTCGAGGTCGCGCACGTCGACGCCGCCGACGCGGACCTGTCCGGCGTCGACGTCGAAGAACCGGGCGATGAGCCGGGTCACCGTCGTCTTGCCGGAGCCCGACGGCCCGACCAGCGCGGTGGTGGTGCCCGGCGCGCAGTGCAGCGACACCGAGCGCAAGGCGGGCGTTTTGGCCCCGGGGTAGCTGAAGGTGACCTCCGAGAAGTCGATGTCGGCCTTGCCGATCGCACGCACCGGGTCGGCAGGCGCGGGCAGTGGCGGATTGCTCAGCAGGTCCTCGATGCGCCCGATCTTGTTCGTCATCGCACGCAGGGCCCCGATGAGGTCGATGAGGTTGCCGAGCGGCTCCAGGAACCGGGCGGCCAGCACGAGCAGCGCGATCATTTCCGGGGCCGGGACGTGCTCGCTGAGCACGAGCCAGGCGGCCAGCACCAGCACCGCCACGAACCCGGCGTTGACCACCGCGGTGTAGACGAAGAACGGACGCCGCGCGCGACGCATGCCGTCCCGGTAGGTCTCGCGGTGTTCCACGAGCGCGGCGTGCATCCGGGGAGTCCCCTCGGCGTGCCCCGCGGCACGCAGGACCGGCTGGGCCTGGCCGAGTTCGATCGCCCGGCCGGCGACCACGGACGCGGCCCGCTCCAGCTCGCTCTCGGTGATTTCGGAGATCCGCGCCGCGCGCTGCAACGCCACGATGGCGACGAGCGCGATCACGCACAACAGCAGCGCCATCCGCCAGTCGACGAAAAAGGTCACCACGATGATCGTCGCGGGCAGCAGCGTGGAGATGATCGCCGGTCCGGCGACCGTCACGGCCAGATTCGCGGCGTCGCCGACGTCCGCGGTCACTCCGCGCGCGAGCCGTGCCTTGTGTTCTGAGGTGAACCACCCCAACGGCAGGGTGCTCACGTGCCGCATCAACCGTCGTCGCAGCTGTGCCGCGAGGGTGCCCGACGCTTTGAAACCGACCGGCGTGGTGACGATGCTCAGCACCGCGTACGCGACCATCCCGATCGCGCCGAGCACCAGCCACGGTGTGGCCAAAGCGAAATCGGGTTCGGGGCGGACGACAGCGTCCAGAATCGGCACCAGCAGAGCAAGCAACAACCCTTGCAGGACAGCCTGAGCCGCGTCGAGCAGCCAGAGCCGGGCGAGCAGTTTGGGTTGCGGCCACAGCCGGTAGAGGCGGCGGATCATGCGGGAACTCCTTCCTGGGCCGCCCACATCCGGGCGTAAAGCCCGTCACGGGCGAGCAGTTCGCTGTGGCTGCCGCGTTCGACCAGGCGTCCGCCGTCGAGCACGAGAATCTGGTCCGCACCGGCGATCGTGTGCAACCGGTGCGCGATCACCAGCACCGTCTTGCCCACCGCCAGCGCCGCCAGCGCGTCCTGCACCGCCGCCTCGCTGTCCGGATCCAGCGCCGCGGTCGCCTCGTCCAGCACCACGATCGGTGCCCCGGACAAAATCGCCCGCGCGATCGTCAACCGCTGACGCTCCCCGCCGGACAGATTTCCCCCGCCTCCGTCCAGCAACGTGTCATACCCCTGCGGCAAAGCCTCGATCACCTCGTGCACATGCGCCGCGACCGCCGCCTCGCGCACCTCCGCGTCGCTGGCCCCCGGCCGCCCGATCCGGATGTTCTCCGCCACGCTGTCGCGCAACAACGCCACGTCCTGAAACACCAGCGACATCGACCCCAGCACCTCGGCCGAAGGAATCGACCGCACGTCAACGCCGCCGATCCGGATCGCCCCGTCGGACACGTCGTAAAACCGCGGCAGCAAACTCGCCAGCGTCGTCTTGCCGGCCCCGGACGGACCCACGATCGCGGTCACCCGGCCCGGCTCGCACACCGCACTGATCTCCTCGACCGCGTTGGTCACGCCGTCGTAGGAGAACGTCACCCGATCGAACTCCACCCCGTGCCCTCGCGGCGACTGCGGAAGCTCCGGCTCCGGCAGCGGCGCCCGGTTGAGCAGCCGCTCGATGTTCGCCGCGCCCATCCGGCCCTTTCGCACGCCCTGCATGGCTTTCACCGCCGGGAGAATCGTGTTCGGCAGCCCGATCGCCACCACCAGGAACGCGACCAAATCCGCGACCGCGAGCGAGCCGCGGGAGACGAACGCCAGCCCGGCGACCATCACCACCGCCAGCACCGCCATCTCCGACCCCAGCAACCGCGACGTCGCCGAGCTGTACCGGACTTCTGCCACCCACGCGGCGAAGGCGTTGGTGTGCTCGTCCACCGCGTCGTCGAAACGACGCATCACCCGGCCACCGGTGCCGAACGTCTTCACCACCTGAATCCCGTCGGCGTACTCGACACTCGCCGTGCTGATCCGCGCCTCAGCCGCGATCAACCGGTTCACGTGCTTGGTCAGCGACCGCATCGAAACGCGGTAGAAGATCGCCATCACCACCAGCACGCCCATCGCGATCGCGGCGAGCGGCACGTCGACCAAGAACAGGTAGACGGCCCCGACGACAGTCACCGTGAGGGCTCCGGTCAGCTGTCCCAGCGCGTGCGCGATGACCTCGTGCATCTCCTCCAGGTCGCCGGTCATCGCCCGCTTGACCCGGCCAGAGCCGGACGCGCGGAACCAGCCGAGCGGAATGGCCCCGAGGTGCCGCACGATCCGCACGCGCAGGTCGTGCAGGATTTTCGCGTCCGCGAAATGGCCCACGCGCGAGGACTGCACGAACAGCACCAGGCGCAGGCTGGCTCCCACGGCTCCGATGACGACCCAGAGCCAGATCGCCGTCCGCGCGTCTGCCGGATTGTCGAGCATGACCCGCGCGATCTCGGCGACGGCGATGTAGGGAACGAGCCCGGCCGCCGCGCTGATCGCGGAAAGAACGGCGCACACCACGAGGTGCGTCCGGATCGGCGAGAACAAGCGCAGAAGCGCGCCCGGGCCCGCCAATCCTGGCGGCGGCGACGCTGTTGAGGTTGTCATTAGGCTACCCTAACATCCTGACTGAACCTCATTCAATAATGTTGGCGTCGCCCATCCGGGCAGCTCAGCGAAGGGAACCTTCCGCCATGTCGCACCACCGCGCCGACCGCGAACGAGCAGGTCAGAGGCCGCATGCCCGGCTCCGCGCCAGCGCTGCCTGCGTCCTCATCGCACTCACCGCGGCGGGCGGGGCCGCGTGCGGGAACCCGGATACCAGCACCGGACAGCGAGGCAAGCAGGGCGAGATCGGCTTCGCGTCCTGCGGCGAGAACTTCGCCCTCGACCACCCTCCGAGCCGAGTGGTGATCCTCAACGACGCCATCGCCGACACGCTGTTCGCGCTCGGCGTCGGCGACCGGATCGTCGCCAAAACGCGCGGCGAATCGGCCCCGCTCCCCGAGCTCAAGGACCGCCTGGGCGCGCTCCCCGACCTCGGCCCGCGCGTACCGGGCACCGAGGCGCTTCTCGCCGCGAAGCCGGACCTCCTGATCAGCGACCAGGTCGAGAAAATCTCCGGCAGGCAAGGCGGTCCGGCCATCGGCGAACTGAAACGGATGAAGATCCCGGCCTACGTCGTCAACGGCTGCGCCAAAGACCAGGACGCGCACGGCAACGGGCTCGACTCGTTGTTCACCGACCTTCAGCAGCTCGGCAAGATCTTCGGGGTGCCGGCGCGCGCACAGGCGCTCACCGACCAGCTGCGCGCCCGGCTCAACGACGTGCAAGCGCGCACCGCTCGGCAACCGAAGCTGACTGTCGCCGGGGTTTCCCAGGTCGCCAACCAGCTTTACGTGACCTCCGGCGGCCTCGCGAACGACGTGCTCGACCGGGCGGGCGGCACCAACCTCTTCGCCGACCAGCCGGGCCAGTTCGCGCCCATCAGCGCGGAACAGATCGTCGCACGCAATCCGCAGACCATCGTCGTCGACGACTTCACCGCGTCGGAGCGCGGACGCGCGGACGCGATCTCCTTCCTGGAGCGGACTTTCCCGATCGTCGACGCCGTCAAGCAGCACCGCGTCCTGGTGATCGACGCGGCCAAAACCGGCGCACACGGGAGCATCCGCCCGGTAGAGGGCGTCGAAGAGGTCGCCCGGTTCCTGCACCCGAGCGCGTTCGCCGCGCAGTAAGGCTGTGATGTCAAAGCAAAAACCTCCTCCGGCGGACATCAACCCCGCCGGGTACTCGCGAAACACGCGCGCACGAACCAAAAATGGCCGCGGCAGGCAGATTTCCCTCCGCACCGCACTGCCGATCCTGCTCATCGTTCTCGCCGGAACGGTCTGCCTGGCGGTGTCGATCGGTTCGATCGGCCTGGATTTGCCCACCGTCGTCACGGTGATCGGCCAGCATCTGTTCGGCACCGGGACGTCCGCCGACGCGGTGCAGGACGAGATCGTCTGGAACCTGCGGCTCCCGCGGGTCCTGCTGGCCGCCGTCGTCGGCGCGGGGCTCGCCACCGTGGGTGTCACCTTGCAGGCCACCGTCCGGAATCCGCTCGCCGACCCCTACGTGCTCGGCGTTTCTTCCGGCGCGGGACTGCTGGCTTCCATCACGATCACGTTCGGGGTGACGACGGCGGCGCTGGCCGCTCTGCCGACCGCCGCCGCGGCGTTCGTGGGAGCACTCGGCGCGACCATCGCGGTCCTCGCCTTGTCGCGCCGAGCCGGACGCCTCGTCCCGAGCCGGCTGGTTCTCGCCGGAGTGACACTCTCCTACCTGTTCAGCGGGGCCACCAGCTTCGTCATTTTCCGCAGCGCGGACCCGAACGCGGCGAGGTCGGTGCTGTTCTGGTTGCTGGGCTCGCTGGCGCAGTCGTCGTGGCCGAATCTGGCCTTGCCCGCCGCCGCCGTACTGCTGGCCGGCGGTTACCTGCTCGTCCAAAGCCGGGCGCTCAACGCGCTCGCCGCCGGGGAGGACGCGGCGCTTTCCCTTGGCGTCGCGGTGCATCGGGTGCGCGTGCGGCTGCTGATCGTGTCGTCGCTGCTGACCGGGGTGCTCGTCGCCTCGTCCGGCGGCATTGGTTTCGTCGGGCTCATCGTCCCCCACGTCGTCCGCCTCGTCGTCGGCCCGGACCACCGGCGTCTGCTGCCGATCGCCCTGCTCACCGGTGCTGTCTACCTCGTCGCCGTCGACCTGCTGTGCCGCGTCGCCGTCAGTCCGGAAGAACTGCCCGTCGGGATCGTCACGGCACTGCTCGGCGCCCCCGTTTTCCTGTGGCTGCTGCGCCGGTCGGACACGGCATGAGCGCGATCCCGGCGTCCCGCAAGCCCTTTGGAGACAGCATGAGACTCACGATGGCCGGCGTCAGCGTCCGGCTCGGCTCCGTCCCGATCGTCGCCGACTGCGACCTCGTCGTCGGCGAAGGCGAGCGGGTCGGGCTGGTGGGCCCCAACGGCAGCGGGAAAACCTCCTTGCTGCGAACGATCTACCGTGCGCTCGACCCCGTCGCGGGTCTCGTCGAACTCAGCGGCGAAGACGTGCGAACACTCAGCCAGCGCCAGGTGGCCCGGCGCGCCGCACTCGTCGCACAGGACAACTCGCCGGACTTCGATTTCACCGTCGAAGAAGTCGTGACCATGGGCCGCGGCCCCTGGCTGCCCGCCTTCGGCGCCGTCACCAGCCGCGACCGCGCCCTGGTCGACTCCGCACTGAACCGCGTCGGCCTGCGCGACTACCGCGTCCGGCGTCTCTCGACCCTCTCCGGCGGCGAACGGCAACGAGTGCTGGTGGCCCGCGCCCTCGCCCAGGAAAGCCCGCTGCTCCTGCTGGACGAGCCGACCAATCATCTCGACATCCACGCCGCGCTCGAACTGCTCGAACTGGTCCGCGATCTGAACCGGTCGACCCTGTGCGTCCTGCACGACCTGAACCTCGCGGCCACCTACTGCGACCGGATCTACGTCCTTCAACAGGGTCGCATCGTCACCAGCGGCAAACCCGCGGAGGTGCTCGAGCCTGACCTCGTGCAGCAGGTCTTCGGGGTCGCTTGCACGCATCTGGACCACCCGGAAACCGGCGGGCTGCTGCTCGCCTTCTCCCCGCGACGGCCCGCCCCGGCCGTCGCTCTCGACTCCACAATGGACACTGGCACCTGACGGCTCCCGTTCCCGCCGGAACCGACTTTCGTCGGTCGAATAGGTCTGGACAACTTGCCGAGTGGTCTAGACAATAACTGCCAGGGGGCCGTGCCAGACCGGAGGAACCGCAATGAAGCGTGCCCGTTTCCTCGTCGTGCTCCTGCTAGCCGTCGCCGGGCTGGTCGTCGGCGTTCCAGCGCAGGCGGTGAACCTGCTCGCCAACCCCGGTTTCGAAGCCGGTTCGACGTCCGGCTGGACGTGCCCGGCAGGCGCGGCCGTAACCACTCCCGTGCACTCCGGAAGCTACGCGCTGGCCGTCACCCCTGGCTCGGCTGACCTCGGCCAATGCACCCAGAAGGTGTCCGTGCGCCCGAGCACGACCTACTCGGTTTCCGCCTGGGTGCGCGGCGCACCGGTCTACCTGGGCGTCACCGGCGGCTCCTCCACTTGGACTAACGCCTCGGCGTACAGCCAGCTTTCGCTGTCCTTCACCACCACCGCGAACCAGACGTCCGCCGAGCTGTACCTGCACGGCTGGTACGGCGCCGGCACGTACTACGCCGACGACCTATCCCTCGACGGCCCCGGCGGCGACACCCCCGGCGCACCCGGCACTCCAGGAACCCCGACCGTCGGCACCGTGACCGACACGTCGATCGCGCTGAGTTGGGGCGCGGCAGCAGGCACCGTGACCGGCTACCGCGTCTACGAAGACAACACCCTGCGCGCCACCGTGACCGGAACGTCCACCACGCTTTCCGACCTGACCGCCTGCACCTCGCACAGCTACTCGGTGACCGCCTACAACGGCACCGCGGAATCCGCCCGCACCACAGCGGTCTCCGCGACCACCAGCGGCTGCACCAGCACCGGCCTGCCGAAACACGCACTGATCGGTTACGTCCACGCAAGCTTCGCGAACGGCTCGGGCTATCTGAAGCTCGCCGACGTCCCAGCCGCCTGGGACATCATCGACCTGGCCTTCGCCGAACCCACCTCGGTAACCTCCGGCGACGTCCGCTTCAACCGCTGCTCAGCCACCGAATGCCCCGGCGTGGAAAGCGACGCCGACTTCATCGCCGCGATCCGCGCGAAGCAGGCGCAGGGCAAGAAGGTCCTGATCTCGATCGGCGGCCAGAACGGCGAAGTCCGGCTGACCACCACCGCCGCCCGCGACAACTTCGTCAACTCAGTCGCGGCGATCATCGACAAATACGGCCTGGACGGCCTGGACGTCGACTTCGAAAGCCAGTCCCTGTCCCTGGACTCGGGCGACACCGACTTCCACAACCCGACCACGCCAGTGATCGTCAACCTGATCTCGGCCTTGAAGACCCTGAAAGCCCGCTACGGAGCCAAATTCGTGCTCACCATGGCCCCCGAGACGTTCTTCGTCCAGGTGGGCTACCAGTTCTACGGAGGCGCCGGAGGCGGAGACAGCCGCACCGGCGCCTACCTGCCGGTCATCTACGCGATGCGGGACGACCTGACGGTGTTGCACGTCCAGGACTACAACTCCGGCCCCGTCATGGGACTGGACAACCAGTACCACACCATGGGCGGCGCGGACTTCCTGATCGCCATGACCGACATGCTGAAGTCCGGCTTCAAAGTCGCGAACACCGGCCAGACCTTCCCCGGCCTGCGCGAAGACCAAATCGCAGTCGGCCTCCCCGCGGCCGTCAGCGCAGGCAACGGCTACGTCTCCCCAGCCGAAGTCCACACCGCGGTAACCTGCCTGGCCCACGGAACCGGCTGCGGCTCGTACACCCTGCGGGGTGGGGCGTCGCCAGCGCTGCGGGGGTTGATGACGTGGTCGGTGAACTGGGACCGGTATTACAAGTGGGAGTTCCAGAACTCGCACCGGCCGTTCTTGGACGGGCTCGGCTGAGCCGTCTCCCGACTGCGGAAAACGTACCGCCGCATGCAATTTTCGCCAATTCCGTCTCCGTCAGATTCCCAGAGTCCCGCTCCGTCTCCGGACAGATCGGTACTCTGGGATGACGAGATCTTGAGGGGGAGGGAATAGCGTGAGCCAGCCAAGCGACGCCCGGGCAAGCAATGCGGACCGCGAGAGAGCCGTTTCCCGGTTAAATACCGCTTACACGGAAGGTCGGCTTGATGTCACCGAATTCGAGGAGCGAGTCAAGGCCGCCTATGCGGCGCGGACGTACGGGGAGCTAGCAGCCACCCAGCAAGCCCTCCCGATACTGGACAACGCTGAAAGCGAGCGAGATTCCACCGCTGCCACGAAGGCAGCCGATCCGGTCGGCGCATATTTCACTCTCAGATACCAGCAGCTCGAATGGCTGCGACGGTTGACCAAACTGCCACCTGGGCAGCGCGGCCTAGCAGCCCTGCTGGTCGGACCAGCCGCGATCGCGGCCTGGGTCATCGTCAACGCCGCCTACCTAGCCGTATGCCTGGCTGCCGGTCTCCCTTCAAACTCAGCATGGTTCACCTTATGGCCGATTATCGGCGCACCATGGGGCGCGGCAGTGCTGACCATCGAGCTTTTCCGCAGGTTTGACCGCGGAGAATAAGTCCGGCGCGACGAAAATTTAGCGCGCATTGCAGCTTTTGCTAAGCCATCGGATTCGACGACATCCGGCTAGAGCTGCCACCGGCGGTTACCCCGACGCATCTCGGCGGGTACTGCCCGCGCGGCGCTCGGCACGCGCTTGAGCGATGCGCTCTTCCAGGGCCGCGAACCACAGCCGTCCGGGCTCGCCGCAACTGTCGCGGATTTCGCATTTGAAATCGGACGTGTTCGCGTTCAGAGTCCGCACCATGCCCAGCCCCCGATCGACCTGCGTCCGCAGCTCAGCATGAGAGTGCGCCAGTTGCGCCGCGGCGGCACGCATCTCGGCACGAGCCAACTTTGCCGCACGGCCAGCCGATAGCCACTGCGGCGGCATGAGCCGCGCACGGCGCGCCACGAACGACACCGTGCGGAGGGAGGCTTGCGCGGATTGGTAGGCGAGATGCGCGGTGTCGGCGCACTGGAATGACTCGCGATGGAAGGTTTGCAGCGCATGGAAATCGACATCGCCGCGGGTCGAATGCTGGCCAGTGCGCTGGCCTTTCCCGTGGCCGTTGCCGCGCGCGGTCTGGGCACGAAGCTTCGCCAGCCGCACTTGCATCTGCTCGGACTGCCGGCGCACCCGCTCGTTCTCGGCACGGACTCGACGCAGAGTACGGTCGGCTTCCGCCGTCGAAGCGCGGATCTCCTCGACGGTGACCGGTTCCGGACGCCGGTCCCACAGCCTGATCACGACAAGCACCGCAATGCCGGTCAAGGCCGCGATCCCGAAGAGAGGCAAACCGTCCGAGATGACGTGCTCGGTGCTCGCGCCACGGGCCAACTGCACGAAGACGGTGGCGTTGACCGCACCAAGCAAGACCGCAGCTCGGCCGGTCATCCCGAGCCATCGTTTCACCGGATGAGTCGAGCCGCCGCGAAGACGGCCGCTCTTCGCCAAGGCAAGCCGGACCAGCATCAGCGCCAGGAGCGCTGAGCCGATCATCGCCCAACGCCACTCCGGCAGATAGGACGCCAAATGCGGCACCTTGCTGAGCCCGATGTGAGCTGCAACTGCCGGTGCCGCCAACAAGACCGTTAGTGGCAGGCCGAAGAATACGGCGAGCAGTGCGACGGCACATCCACTGCAGCCGTTACGGTTACCCGCCATGCCTTACCGGTGCCGTCCGCGATCGCGACCGGTGTTCCGGTTAGCACCTTGCTGGCCGGAACCACGCCTTGGCGTCGTCTGCCGCGAGCCAGCGTCGCGCGACGCGGGAGCGAGAGCTGTTGCACCGGAGCCGTTGAGCACCTTGTCAACGACCACCGCGACCCCGCCGGTCAGGTCGGAGTGATGCTGAACAAGCATCGTGGTGAAATGCTGGGTCAGCTCGCTGTACGCCCGGCGTTCCGACGCGGAAAGCCCAGGTTTGACGGTCGCCAGCTGCATATTGACCATGCATTGCCGGATATCCCGCGCGCTGAGATCAGCCTGGCCGACCCCTTCTCGCATCTGGCGCAGCGTCGCGGAGGACTCCTGGCGGCGCTGTTCCAGCAACGCCAGCGTGATCTCCTTGGCGTCGGCGGCCTGAACCTTCTCCAGGTTGATCCGGCGCATTTCGGTGACCAGGGCATAGGATTCAGCGATAACGCGACCGGCTGCGCCAAGTGGACTCAGCGATTCGGCTATCTTCGACACCGCCTCGCCGAAAACAAGGTGCCCACCGGCCAGGCTGACCATACTTTTCGACACACCATCCCCCTTCTAGGACGAACATTTTCCGACGCGGCACTCGGCACGGTTCAGAAGCGCCAGGCGACAGGAAAGTAGTCGCCCTGGCGTGTGCTGCGTTACAGCTCGCCACGACAGCCAAGCCTGCGTCACGGCAGGCATGTTTATCGGAGCCAATAAAGGACTTGGTGCGACGAAGGCTTCCAACTTGGGCCCGGACGAAGCTGTTCACTATCCAGCTCGGCACTCCTGCCGAGCTGCGCAACTTCCTTCGCCCCTGGACTGCCCGCTGCGCCCGTGCGTTGCCACGCTCAGTTCTCGATGACGACGGGGATCTCCCCAGAGGTCTCGTCCGAGCAAACGCGGGCGACGCTCAAGAAGCTGGAAGACAAGCCTCCGATGAGTCGTTGCGGTGCGGGCATGAAAAAGGCCCTCCCCGGTATCCGGGGAGGGCCTTTCACTTGCTGTGGAGCTGAGGGGAATCGAACCCCTGACCTTCTCGATGCGAACGAGACGCGCTACCAACTGCGCTACAGCCCCTCAGGAGCGTGAGCCCCTGTTGTTCAGTGCTTGGAAAGCTTAGCAGCGCCCTCCAGGCACCGAACAGCGGGGGTCACTCTCCCACGGCCCGGCGGTACGGACCCGCGGTGGGCTCGGCGAGTTCCTCGAACGCGGGGTCCTCGTCGTCCAGGTCGACGACGACTGCCTGCCTGCGGATGCGGGACATCGGGGACGGCTTGCGCTCCACGATGTCGCGCGGCACCTCGGGGGCGATGACCTCGACGTTCTCCTCTTCCTCCTCGAAAGAGTCGTACGCCTCGTGCGAAGCGGGAACCTCGCGCTCAGACGTCGTCGAGTAGCGGGCCATCCGGCGCTGCCGGATTTCGTTCTCGATCCGGACCTGACGGCGGAGGTACACGAGGTAGCCGACGAGGGCGAGGTCGACCGCGCCGTGCGCCCACCACGCGAGCGAGAACGCGAATCCGGCGATCGCGGCCGTGACGACGGCGGCGATCAGCAGGATCACGACCACCCGCTGACGGAACGCGTACTTGGCGCGGGCGGCGATCTCCGCCGCTTCCGGGTCGAAGCCGCCCCGGCCGGGCCGGTAGCTGCGGCGTTCGCGGCGCGGTTCGGCACGTTCGGCGCGCGCGGGCTGCGGGAGCGGCTCCGGTTCGGGTTCGGGCTCTTCGTCCAGGTCAGCGTCGAGTTCCGCTTCGAGTTCGGCGAGATCATCCTCCACCGAAGGATTCGCATTGTCGGACACGGCGTCGTCCTCCTGTCCCTCGTTGCGAGCACTGCCCCTTCGCACTACCCGGGCGGCCAGCGCGGAGGTAGGCGTCCGCGCGACTTGCTGGCGTTTGCGAGCCACCATGGGCACGAGAACGACGAGCCATGCCGCGGCGAGCGCGACGATGATCACCGAACTGGGCATCTCCCGTCACCTCCCCCGATCCTCTGCTGTAGTCACGCTAGCCACAACAGTCACACAGGAGGCGCAGACTCGCCGGGTTCGATCACGAAAATGCATCACCGCATTAGGTGAATCTCACAGGATGTGGTAACGCGTGATCGCAGAGGGACGCGTAGTCACCGTCAGACCAGGTCGGCGCGTCCGGAAGCCACCAGACGGGACACCAGGCCGTCGCCGGTCTCCTCTTTCGTCACGGCGAAACACAGGTGGTCACGCCAGGCCCCGGCGACGTCGAGGTACCGCTCGAACAGCCCTTCCTGCCGATATCCGGCCTTGCTGAGCACGCGGATGCTGGCGTTGTTCTCCGGCCGCACGGTCGCCTCCAGCCGATGCAGGCCGGCTACATCGAAAGCGTGATCTGTCACGAGCGCGACGGCGGCGGTGGCCACGCCTCCCCGGACGATCTCGGACGACACCCAGTACCCGATCCAGGCCGACCGGAGTGCGGCGCGGATCACATTACCGACAGTGATCTGCCCCGCGAACTTTCCGTCCACCGTGATCGTGAACGGCAGGCACTGGCCCCGCCGCGCCAGCCCGCGCAGCGCCGCCCATTGCGACGGCCACGACCAGAACGCGTTGCGGTCGGCCCACGGCCCGATCCCGGTCGGCTCCCACTCCTCGAGGTGCTCGCGGTCGCGCAGCCGGACGCGGCTCCACTCGCCGGCGTCGCGCAGCCGCACCGGGCGCACGGCGAGCACGCCGGCCGGGATCCGCAGGGGGCCGAGGGTGGCGGGCCAGCCGGGGTGCCGGTTTTCGACCGAGTCGGCGAGTGCGGCCACGGATCAGGCGCGCTGGGCGAGGAAGGTGACCTTGACCTGGTCGCCCGCGGCCACCTCGGTGAGATCCTCCTCGACGGTGATGAGGCAGTTCGCCTCCGCCAGCGACGCGAGCAGGTGCGCGCCCGACGTGCCGAGCGGCTGCACCAGGTACTCGCCGTTCGCTTCGTCGCGCAGCAGCTGGCCGCGCAGGTAGCCACGCCGGCCCTTCGTCGAGGTGATCGACGACAGCAGCCGCGCCCCGACCACCCGGCGGTGCGGATTGCGGGTGCCGCGCGCGGTGCGGATCAACGGCCGCACCAGCACCTCGAACACCACGAGCGCGCTCATCGGGTTGCCCGGGATGAGGAACGTCGGCACCGAGTCCGGGCCGAGCCTGCCGAAGCCCTGCACCGACCCGGGGTGCATCGCGACCCGGGTCAGGTCGATGTGGCCGAGGTCGGACAGCGCGGCGTGCACCTCGTCTCCGGAGGATCCGCCGGCCCCGCCCGCGACGACCACGATCTCGGACATCAGCAGCCGTCCTTCGACGACCTCGCGCAGCCGCTTCGGGTCGCCCGGCACGATGCCGACCCGGCTCACCTCGGCACCGGCGTCGCGCGCGGCAGCGGCGAGTGCGTACGAGTTGACGTCGTAGACCTGGCCGACCGACGGCGTGCGGTCGATGTCCACCAGCTCGTCGCCGACCGACACGATCGACACCCGCGGCCGCGGATAGACCAGCACTTTTGCGCGGCCGACCGCGGCCAGCAGCCCGACCTGTGCGGAGCCGATGGTGTCGCCCTTGCGCACCGCGACGTCGCCGATCTGCACGTCCTCGCCTGCCCGCCGCACGTAGCCGGCGGAGGGCACGGACCGGTTCACGGTGACCTTGGCCTGGTGACCGTCGGTGTAAGCGGTCGGGACCACGGCGTCCGCCAGCGTGGGCAGCGGCGCGCCGGTGTCGACCCGCACCGCCTGGCCCGGCTGCAGCCGTCGCGGCTGACGCGAGCCGGCCGGGATTTCTCCGACGACCGGCAGCTGGACCGGTTCCTGTCCGGCGGTGCGCACGTCGACGCTCCGAACCGCGTACCCGTCCACTGCTGCCTGGTCGAACCCGGGCAGCGCGTGCTCAGCGACGACTTCCTCCGCGCACAGCAGGCCCTGCGCTTCGGAGATCGCCACACGGACCGGCCGCGGGCGCACGGCGGCGTCGAGGGTCAGCGCGATCTGCTCGTCGACCGAGCGGAAGTCTCCGGGCTCAGCGGATTCTTCCGCCGGGACAACGATTTCTGCCGATTCCGCTGCGGCGACGGCCTGAACCGCCGGTTCGGTCGCGACGACGTCTTCGATCGGCGTTGCTGGCGTGGAATCGAGGGAGTCCGTCATGGGCGATCGTTTCCGATCCGTTCGGTCAGCCAGGTGCGCAGCGAAGGCCCGTAATCTGGGTCCTCGAGCGCGAAATCGACAGCGGCGCGCAGGAATCCGCCCGGGTTGCCCAGGTCGTGCCGCCCGCCGCGGTGGACGACGATGTGCACCGGATGCCCTTCCTGGATCAGCAGCGCGACGGCGTCGGTGAGCTGCAGCTCGCCGCCGGCACCGGGCTCGATCCGGCGCAGCGCGTCGAAAATCGCCCGGTCGAGCAGGTACCGCCCGGCCGCGGCGTAGGTCGACGGCGCGTCCTCCGGCTTTGGCTTCTCGACCATGCCGTGGACCTGCTTGACGTCCGGGTCGCCAGTGTCGGTGACGTCGAAGACGCCGTACGGGGAGATCTGCTCCTTCGGGATGTCGAAGGCGCAAAGCACGCTTCCGCCGTACTGGGCGCGGACGGCCGACATCCGGTCGAGGACCCCGGCGGGCAACACGAGGTCGTCGGGCAGGAGCACGGCGACAGCGGTGTCCTCGTCGGTGAGGTTCGGTTCGGCCTGCGCGACCGCGTGCCCGAGCCCGAGTGCCTGTTCCTGGATCGCGACCTCGACGTCCAGCAGCTCCGGCCCGCGGCGGACCTTCGCCAGCAGTTCGGTTTTGCCCTTGTCCTCGAGCGTCTTCTCCAGGTCCGGCTTCGCCTCGAAGTACCGGACGACAGCTTCCTTGCCCGGCGAGGTGACGATCACCAGCCGCTTCGCGCCCGCACTCGCCGCCTCGGCGGCGACGATCTCGATCCCCGGCGTGTCGACCACCGGAAGCAGCTCTTTGGGCACCGCTTTCGTGGTCGGCAGGAATCGCGTGCCGAGGCCTGCGGCAGGCACGATGGCGGTTCTGAAGGTCTGGGTGGTTGAGGCGCCCGTCATGGGCGCAAAGCCTAACCTGGTCTCATGCACGAGCCGGGCAATGAGACCCCGAGCAAGGCGGAGTGGCGAACCCGAATCCTTCGCGCCCGCGCCGAACTGGCCCCCGAAGCCCACGCTCAAGAGGCAGCCGCCCTGGCGACCGCGGCGGCGTCGATCCACGCGGAAACGGTGTGCGCGTACCTTCCTTTCGGCACCGAGCCCGGCCAAATCTCCCTGGTGAACGCCCTGGCCTCGACAGGCGCGCGAGTCCTGCTGCCAGTCATCCCGGACACGCCCGGCCCGCTCGACTGGGCCGAGTACACCGGCCCGGACACCCTGATCCCCGGACGCCTCCGCGGCGTCCTGGAACCATCCGGCCCACGCCTGGGCACCAGCGCGGTCGCCTCGGCGCAGGTGCTGCTGATCCCAGCCCTGGCCGTCGACCGCCACGGCACCCGCCTCGGCCGCGGAGCCGGCTACTACGACCGCACCCTGACCGCCACGGCTGACACCGCGCGCGTGGCTGTAGTGCGCGCAGAGGAGGTAGTCGACCGTCTCCCGGCCGAACCCCACGACGTGCCCATGACCGCCGTCCTGACACCCTCCGGCCTCATCCAGCTGCCGACAGCCGCCGCGACTCGGTGAAGCAGCGGGGAGGAAGTGGTCAAGACCACTCGATCGGTGCCCAGGTCCGGCGTCGCCGCCCGACGCCCATGACCGGTCGACCGGCCGAAGCTCCTAGCCGACGCCCAGCGTCCGACCGAAGCCCAGCCGCCGACGCTCGGCATCGGTCACACCGCCAGGCCTCCGCCAACGCCTGACCGCGTAGCCACCAGCCCCGTCCAGCCGACAACCCACACAGCCACCATCGCCGTCCAGCTCACAGCTCACAGCTCACGGCCCACCAGCTCCGTCCAGCTCGCTCGCGGCCCCGTTGCTCACGATCAGCCAGCCACGTCACCAACCACCGCCAACTGCCACCCTCCTTCCGCCAATCACCCACCGCCCCCAGAGCCGTCAGCTCCAGGCCCCTCGCGAGCCCGTCGCGCACCCTCAGCCGGACAGGTCGCCAGCCCGCCAAGCTCCCTCACCTCAGCATCCAGCCGCGAACCACACGAACCACTCAAACCACGCATCCGCACACAACCCGTGCCAGCACCCGCTCCCTCAGCCGCCAAACCGGCCTCCACGAGCCGCCCACAGACACCGCCCCGGCCCTCGTCGCCAGCCCAACGAGGGCCCAACCGGCCGCACCAGCCGCGGTCCGACCACCCCACCGCACCCGCCCAGGACGTCCTGACCAGCGCTAACCCGCCGCCGCCCCTTCCGCCACAGCACTGTGAGCAAGGGGTAATTGCGCTGGGGGAATGTCGTCCAGCACAATTGGGTTAGCACTCTCGTAGGTCGAGTGCCAGTGCATGAAGGAGCTCCAGTGCCCACGTACCAGTACGCCTGCAAAGAATGCGACCACCGCTTCGAGGCCGTGCAGTCCTTCTCCGATCCCAGCCTGACCGTCTGCCCGCAGTGCTCCGGTCCACTGCGCAAGGTCTTCAGCTCGGTCGGCGTGGTCTTCAAGGGCAGCGGGTTCTACCGCACGGATTCGCGTGATTCGAGCAAGTCGAGCGCCTCCGCGACCCCGGCCAAGACCGAGAGCGCCAAGTCCGACTCGTCGTCCACCACCTCCTCTTCGTCGACGTCTTCTTCGTCCTCGAACACATCCTCCGCCACGAGCACGACAAAAACGGCTTCCACGACCTCCTGACCCCCGAGTTATCCACAAGGGGCCAGTTGTCCACAGGTTCGCGAATCGGTCCTTCCGGCCGGTTCGCGACGTCCTTAACGTCGGATTCGTGCGGCATCCCGCCGCATCGGAACCGACGAGGGGACAACCGTGAACACCTTGCTCAGCCGCCTTCCCGCGCTGCCTGACGTCCGGCTGCCGCGCGGTCGGCGAGCCCGGATGCTCCGCCGGTGTCTCGCGGCGGCCTTGGTCTTGGCCGGCCTGCTCGTCCTGCTTCTCCCGCCGTCCGCGCGCGGCGCGCCCGCCACCTCGACAGTGGTCTCGGCGCGCGACCTGCCCGCGGGTTCCGTCCTGCGTGCTGCTGACGTGCGGACCATCGCGCTGCCCGACGACCTACGCCCGTCCGGCGCGCTCTCGGCGTCCGACGCGGCTGTGGGCCGGCTTCTGGCCGGTGCCGCCCGCGCCGGCGAGCCCATCACCGACGTCCGGCTCCTCGGCAACAACCTCCCCGTAACGGGTGAACCCGGCACAGTCACCGTCGCCGTCCGGCTCGCGGACGCGGCCGTCGCCGAGTTGCTTCAGCCGGGCCAGCGCGTCGATGTCGTCGCGAGCGCGGATACCACGAATTCCGCGTCTGTGCTGGCCAGAGGCGCTTCGGTGGTCACTGTCCGGCGTTCCGACGACACTGGGAACCGTGCGCTCGGCCCGCCGCAGAAGGGTCCGCTGGTGCTGCTCGCGCTGCCGTCGCAGGTTGCCACGCAGGTCGCCGCTTCCTCGCTCGAACGACCGGTAACGGTTACTCTCCGCTAACCCGACCCTGTCCCGACGGGCGACGGCTGTCTCAGGGCGGCCAGACGCCCGTCCTGATTCTTCTGGGAGCAGCAGTGCTGAAAGGTTTCAAGGACTTTCTGATGCGCGGCAACGTCGTCGACCTCGCGGTCGCGGTCGTGGTCGGCGCCGCGTTCACCGCGATCGTCACGGCGTTCACCAACGGTCTGATCAAGCCGCTGATCAGCGCGATCGGTGGTTCCGACGCGGCGCAGGGGCTCGGTTTCCGGATCCTGAAGGAAAACGGCGCGACCTTCATGGACTTCGGCGGCGTGATCAACGCGGCGATCAACTTCGTGATCGTGGCGGGGATCGTCTACTTCCTGGTGGTGCTGCCGGTGAAGCACCTGCAGGAGCGGCGGAAGCGCGGTCAGGAGCCCGGTCCCGCCGAGCCCACCGACGTCGAGCTGCTCATCGAAATCCGCGACCTGCTGCGCGCGCAGCAGGGCAACGGCCCCTCCAGCCGCGACAGCTGAGGGGTCACTGATCGTGATGCGGGGGCCGGTTCTCGAGGTACCACGAATCCGGAGTGGTCTCCGGGGTCCGGCCCCGCTCATCGGACGTGGTCTCCGGCAGGACGTCGCCGAAGATCTCGTCGACCCGGCGGCGGCGCTGGGCCTCGGTCACGCGGGGACGTCGTTCCTCGTGCGGCATGGGTCCATCGTCCCACCTGTTGTTTGACAAGTGCAGAGAGACATCAGCCGCCGAAACGGCCGGGCTCAGACCTCTTCGAGGCCGGAAAGCTCGTCGATCACGTGCGGGACCAGCGAGGAGAGGGTCGCCATGCCGTCGCGCACCGCCGCGCGCGAGCCGGCCAGGTTGACCACCAGCGTGCTGCCCGAAACGCCGGCCAGGCCGCGGGAGATCCCGGCGTCGACCGCGCCCGCGGCCAGCCCCGAGGCGCGCAGGGCCTCGCCGATGCCCGGGATCGGGCGGTCGAGAACGCCGGCGGTGGCGTCCGGCGTGCGGTCGCGCGGCGACACTCCGGTGCCGCCGACCGTGATCACCAGGTCCGCCCCGCCGATCACCGCCGTGTTGAGCGCGTTCCGGATGGCCGCGGTCTCGGCCTCGACCACCACGACGCCGTCGACGATGAATCCGGCCTCCTCGAGCAGCTCGGTGACGAGCGGCCCGGAGGTGTCCTCGTGCTCCCCGTGCGCGACCCGGTCGTCCACAATCACCACGAGTGCCCGGCCCAGCCGCTGTGCGCTCCGTTCCATGCCGACACCGTATCCGGTTCCGGGCCCCCGCCGCCGCCGCGGGCCCGGTGATTTCTGACGATTCGGTGACGTGGTCCGCGCAGGCCGCGCGCGCCCCGGGGCAGGCGGCCTAGCGTCGGTGAGGTGCGAGTGCTCCTCACCGGCGGTGCCGGGTTCATCGGGTCCCGGATCGCCGACCAGCTGGCCGACGACGGCGACGAAGTCGTGGTGCTGGACAACCTGCTATCCACCGCGCACGGCTCCACGACGCCACCGGGATACACCCAGCGGCACCGCTTCCTGCGCGGTGACGTCACCGACGCCGAGATCGTCGCTGAGCTGCTCGACGGCGTCGACGCGGTCTGCCACCAGGCCGCGGTGGTCGGGCATGGTGTCGATCCCTCCGACGCGCCCTCGTATGCGCTGAACAACGACTACGGAACCGCCGTGCTGCTGGCCGCCATGCACGCGGCGAAGGTGCGCAAGCTCGTGCTGGCCTCGTCGATGGTGGTCTACGGAGAGGGGCGGTACGCGTGTGCGGAACACGGTGTCGTTCCGCCGTCACCTCGCCGGCAGTCCGATGTGGACGCCGGACGATTCGAACCCGCCTGCCCGCACTGCGGTGCCGAGTTGGCCTGGCGGCTCGTGCCCGAAGACGCGCCGCTGCTGCCTCGAAGCACCTACGCGGCAACGAAACTGGCGCAAGAACATCTCGCGGGCGCGTGGGCGCGGCAGACCGGCGGCACGGTCTGGGCATTGCGCTACCACAACGTCTACGGCCCGCGGATGCCGCAGAACACGCCGTACGCTGGCGTGGCGTCGCTGTTCCGGTCGGCGCTGGAACGCGGCGAAGCGCCGACCGTGCTGGAGGACGGGCGGCAACAGCGGGATTTCGTGCACGTGGACGACGTGGCCCGAGCGAACGTCCTCGCCCTTCGCAACGCCGCGTCGGAGGCAGACCTCACGCCGCTGAACATCTGTTCCGGACAGCCGCACAGCGTCGGCGACCTGGCCCGGGAACTGGCCAGCGCCTGCGGCGGGCCGGAGCCGCGGATCGTCGGCGGTGCGCGGCCAGCCGACGTCCGGCACGTGGTCGCCGACCCGGCCCGGGCACGGGAGCTGCTCGGGTTCCAGGCGGAAACGTCCTTCGCGGACGGCATCGCCGCGTTCGCCACTGCGGAGCTGCGCGCGTCCGTCACCCGATGAGGTGAAGATCACGTTCCGGAATGAATGCGTCGTACCAGATCTTGATGCTGGGCATGCGTTCCATCGTGGTGGGGGATATCGAAATCCACGCACTGACCGACGGACGGCTGCAGCTGCCGTCGTCGTTCTTCCCGGGCCTCCGGGGCAAACGCTCGGCACCGAGCACTGTTCCCGTGGTCACCGGCGCATTCCTGATCCGGACGGGCGGCCGTGCGGTGCTGGTCGACGCCGGTTTCGGTCCGCGTCCGTCCGGCGAGCCGCATCTGCCGCAGCACTCCAGGGAGCAGCTGCACCCTGTGGTCAGCGCCGCCGAGCCTGAGCACACCGGAGGCTTGCCCGCGGCGCTCGCCGAGGCCGGGGTTGCCCGCGAAGACATCGACACGGTGGTGCTGACGCATCTGCACGCCGACCACATCGGCTGGGTCGCGCCGAACGGCGAGCCGTACTTCCCCAACGCCGAAGTGCGGTACGGCGCGCCTGACTGGGCGGCGTTCGTCGAACCTGCGGGGCGACACGACCGCGGCCGCGTGGCTCTGGAGGCCCTTCACGCTCAGGGCAAACTGCGCACGCTGCTGGACGGCGAACTGGTCGCTCCCGGCGTCACCGTTCGGCACGCACCCGGACACACGCCAGGGCATTACGTGCTGGAGGTCGCGGATCAGGACCGTCGCGCCGTCCTGCTCGGCGATGTCTTCCAGATCCCGGAGCAGCTGGCTGATCCGACGATCGGCGCCGCGTCCGACGTCGATCCTGGACAGGCGGAGCTGACCCGTCGTCGCTGGCTCGGCGAGGTGGTCGGCACCGGAACGATCGTCGCGGCGGCGCATTTCCCGGACGAGCCGTTCTTCCGGATCGCCGCCGATCGCACCATGGAACCGGTTTCGGCGGTCGCCGCTTCCTGACTGTCCACAAGAGACGGATCAGGACACCGCCAGCGGCAACCGCACCTCGAAGCGGCAACCTGGGCCGTGGTTCTGCACGCCGATCCGTCCCCGGTGTGCCTCCACCAGGCCCTTCGCGATCGCCAGGCCCAGTCCGCCGCCGCTGGTGGTGCCGCTGCGATCGGGGGTGCGGGCTTGCGTGCCGCGGAAGGCGACGTCGAAGACCCGGCTGATCTCGTCGTCCGGAATCCCCCCGCAGCCGTCGTCCACGGCCAGCAGCGCCTGGTCGCCGTCGATCCCGATCTGCACGGCGACCGTGCCGTCCGGCGGAGTGTGCCGGATGGCGTTGGACACGAGATTCCGCACGATCCGCGCCAGCTCCGGATCGCTGCCGGACACCACCGGCCAAGCTGACGCGTTTTCCAGCACCCGCACGCGTTTGCGGTCAGCCACCGGTGCCTGCGCGGCGACCGCGTCGCTCACCACGTCGCGCAGCGGGACCGCCGACATGCTCAGTTCGAGCGCCCCCGCGGTGATCCGGGACAGTTCGAACAGGTCGCCCACCATGCCGGACAGCCGGGTGGTCTCGCCGCTGATGCGCTGGGCGTAGTCGGCCACCTCGGCGCGTTCGGAGACCACGCCGTCGGCCAGTGCCTCCGCCATCGCCTGGATCCCGGCCAGCGGGCTGCGAAGGTCGTGGCTGATCCACGCGACAAGTTCGCGACGCGACGCCTCCGCCGCGCGTTCGCGTTCCCGCGCCTCGCGTTCCCAAACGCTGCGCCGCGCGATGACCCGGCCCAGCACCATCGCCGCGGGCACCGCGACTAGTGCCACGAGCAGGCACACGAGCAGTTCGGTGGTCAGGGCCTCGGTGAACATGAAGCCGCTCACGCCGAGGATCCCGACCAGCATCGCGGCGACCGGCGTCAGCACGAGCGTGGTCATCGTGGTGGCCAGCGACCGGTGCCGCAGGAGGTAAAGCGCGAGTCCGCCCAGCGCTGCCACCGGCAAGGCGAACAGCAAGGCGAGCGGCAGAATGTGCAGGACGTGGACGAACATGTCCCACGCCGACTCGCCCGACCCGATCATGGCTGCGTCCGGTCGTAGCGGTAACCGACGCCCCACACCGTCGCGACGCGGATCGGTTTGGCCGGGTCACGTTCGATTTTCTCGCGCAACCGCCGCACGTGGACAGTCACCGTGGACTGGTCGCCGAAGTCCCAGCCCCACACCTTCTCCAGCAGGTCAGCCCGGCTGAACGCGACGCCGGGGTGGGAGAGGAAGAACGCGAGGAGATCGAACTCTCGCGTGGTCAGCGGCAGCACCGCACCGTCGAGCGTGGCCTGGCGAGCGGTCATCTGGAGCCGGAGATTGCCGTCCGCCAGCTCGGCCGCGGGGGGTTCGGGCCGGGGCATCCGGGCCCGGCGCAGCACGGACGCCACCCGCAGCGTGAGTTCCTTGGGGCTGAACGGTTTGGTGACGTAATCGTCGGCCCCCAGCTGCAGCCCGGCGATGCGGTTCTCCTCCTCGCCGAGGGCGGTGAGCATGACGATCGGCACCTGGCTCGCCTGCCGCAGCCTCCGGCACACCTCCAGACCGTTGAGTCCCGGCATCATCACGTCGAGCACCACCAGGTCCGGGACGCGCTCGGCGAACTGGGCGAGCGCCGCCGCACCGTCGCCGGCCAGGTCGACCGTGAAACCGGCGGTTTCGAGGTAGCGGCGGACGACATCTCGCACGGTCTCGTCGTCGTCCACCACGAGCACGCGACCCGCTTGGTCCTCCATGCCTCACCTCACCAGTTCGTCAGCAGCAGGTGGTTGACCGCGAGCGCGACCACCGCCTGTCCGGCCAGCCACCAGCGGCGGTGGCCCGCCGGAAGCAGCGCCGTGGCCGGGATCAGCCACGCGCCGAACGGTAGCCAGATCCGTTCTACCTCAGCCTTCGACAGGCCGGACGAATCGGCGAACACAATCGTGAGCACGGCCGCGACCACGATCAGCAGCACCGGATCGCGCAGGAGCGTCCGGCGAGAAGGCAAAAAGACCGCGGTAGCCACCCCTCGGCGGGCCGCCGCGACCACCGCTGGCCCGCACGCGACCGCCACCGCGGCCAGGTCAGCCCACACCCAGTAGGAATACGGCCGCACTAACGCAACGCCCTGGTAGTAGCGCTCGACGACGAGGTGGTAGCCGTCGAACCACCAGAACCCGGCGAGCGCGAATACGGCGACCACTGCCAGCGCGCCGAGGAGAGCGGCTGCGGTGGCACGCCATTGCCTGCCGAGCAAAGCGACGGCCAGCGCGATCAAGCCGAGCAGGATAAGGCCGTAGGAAAGGAAGATGCCGAAGCCGATGAGAATCCCAGCCGCCAACGCTGCAGGCCAGGCATAACCACGACGCTCTCGGAAGCCCACCGACGCGAGAGCGAGCAGTGCGATGCCGGTGGCGGTCACACCGGCGAAGAGACCGTCAGCCGACACGCCCAGCCACACCGCACCTGGGCTGAGCACCGCGAACGGCAGGGCCGCGCGTGCTGCGTCGGGGCGGCCGAGCAAGGCGATCGTCGCGGGCACCGCGACCGCGACCAGTGCGGCCACGAGCACCACCGCGGTCGACGCCCAGGCACCGCCGCCGAGGCCGAGCCGGTCGAGCCAGACGAAGACGAGCGTCGCGCCTGGCGGGTGGCCGGATACGTGAGTGGTCCACGAGTTCGGCTGGAAATCGAGGATGCGCGAGGAGAACTCGCGGAGAAAACGCGGGATGTCCGTAATGCCGGGGACTTCGTGCAGGTACTCCTGCGGAGTGGTGAGCCGGCCGGTGAAGCCGCGCGTCCAGCCGTCCACCATGGCGAGGGAGAAGATCCAGGCGAGGGAGGCCAGGTAGCCCGCGGCCAGGGCGCGCCGCCAGCGCAGCCGGGCGGCCAGGGCCGGGCCGTACAGGACGACACCGGCGGCGATCAGGACGGCGAACGCCGAGCCGGGGCCGACGTGCGGCAGCCAATGCGCGAATAGCGGCGGCGCGAATGCGTAGATCACCACATCCGAACCTGGCCGGTTGTAGTACACGCCGACCGCGGTGGCGGCGGCGATCACCACGAGGGTGACTCCGACCGTCACGAGATCCGCGCGGAACCGGGGACGGACGGGAACCGGGGGCGGCGGCTCGGCGAGCCGGGCAGCCTTCGTCGACTCGCTCATCGCCGGTCACGATAACCCCGAAGGCGGCGGTTCGGCGGGTTGCGCGCGGATCCGTGAGAAGTCGGTAAGATCTAGCCGGACGTCAGGATTTGGTAAGCACGGCAAGGGTTCTGCACTGTCCTTTCCAGACTTACCGTACGCCTCGTGAACGAATTCGGAGTGGACGTCGTCCTCCCCTGCCTCGACGAGGCGGCCGCGCTGCCCGGCGTGCTCGCCAGTCTGCCGCCGGGGTACCGCGCGATCGTCGTGGACAACGGGTCGCGCGACGGTTCCCCCGGCGTCGCGGCCGCGCACGGCGCGAAGGTCGTCGACGAGCCGCGGCGCGGTTACGGTGCCGCCGTCCACACCGGGCTGGAGAACGCGACAGCCGACATCGTCTGTTTCGCGGATGCGGACGGATCGCTCGACCTGACCGAGCTGCCGAGGTTGGTCGCTGCGGTCGCGGAGGGTGCGGATCTTGCGGTCGGGCGGCGGGTGCCGGTGTCCAGGGCAGCTTGGCCGTGGCACGCCAGAGCGGGAAACGCGGTCCTCTCGCTGCTGTTGCGGTCCCGTGGGCTGCCGGTGCGGGACATCGCGCCGTTGCGGGCGGTGCGCCGGCGGGAACTGCTCGTTCTCGGGGTCGCCGACCGTGCGTTCGGCTATCCGCTCGAACTGTTGGTGAAGGCTCAGCGCGCGGGCTGGGTGGTCCAGGAATTCGACGTCGCTTACCGGGAACGGGCGCAGGGCACGAAATCGAAGGTGTCCGGTTCGGTGCGCGGCACGTTGCGGGCGGTGCGGGACTTCGGGCGGGTGCTGGTCCGATGAAATTCTGCCTGCTTGTGGTTGCGAAAGCCCCGGTGCCGGGGTTCGCGAAGACTCGGTTGTGTCCGCCGGCGACGGCTGAACAGGCAGCGGAAATCGCCGCGTCCGCGCTGCTGGACACGCTGGACGCTGCGTTCGCCACTGACGGCGCGATCACCGTAGTGGCGATGACGGGCGACCTCGCCAAGGCAGCGCGGGGCAGCGAGATCGGCCGGGCGTTGCGGAAGGCGACCGTGATCGCGCAGCGGGGCTGGGATTTCGGCACCCGGCTGGCCAATGCGCACGCCGACACCGCTGCGGTGCATGCCGGTTTGCCCGTGCTGCAAATCGGCATGGACACGCCGCAGGTCTCCCCCGCGTTACTGGCCTCGGCGATCGAGCCGGTCGTCGCCGGAGCCAGCCGCGCGGTGCTCGGCGGCGCGGAAGACGGTGGCTGGTGGGGGCTTGGGCTTGCCGATCCGCGGCAGGCGCAGGTGCTGGCCGGGGTCCCGATGTCGCGTCCGGACACCGGGTTCCGCACCCGGGCGGCGCTGGAAAGCGTGGGCCTCTGCGTAGCCGAGCTGCCGATGTTGTCCGATGTGGACACCATGGCGGACGCGCTGCGAGTGGCCGCGATCCGGCGGGACAGCAGGTTCTCGAACGCGGTCGACGCGGTGGGAGTGGTGGCATGAAACTCGCGACCGGCCGGGAATTCGATCGTGGGCTGCTTGGCCATCGCTGCTGGCTGGAGCTTGCGAACGGCGGCCGCGTCGAGCTTCCAGTCGCCCGTTGGGCGGACGGTTGCGGTGCGGGCGACGCCGTGTTGCTGGACGCGTGCGAGGGTCCGACGCTCGACATCGGTTGCGGGCCCGGCCGCCTTACTGCCGCGTTGACGCGTCGAGGGGTGGTGACTCTCGGCGTGGACAGTTCGCCGGTCGCGGTGCGGCTGACTCGGCGGCGCGGGGCGAGTGCGTTGCAGCGCAATGTTTTCAGCCGCTTGCCCGGCGAGGGACGGTGGAATCACGTGCTGCTGGCCGACGGCAACATCGGGATCGGCGGCGATCCCGATGCGCTGCTGCGGCGAGTGCACGAGTTGCTCACGCCGGACGGTGACGTGCTCGTGGAACTGGAGGAACCAGGCCACGGCGTGCGGCGGGACCACGTCCGGCTGCGGCCGGATCCCGCTGACGGACGGTGGTTCACCTGGGCCTGGGTCGGCGTCGACGCCATCGCGGAGATCGCGGCACGGACTGGGTTCCGAGTGGTGTGGACGACCAGCCGCGGGCGTCGCTGGTTCGCGAAGCTGGAACGCGCGTGAAGCGCGGACGGCTGGCGGCCGCGTGGCGTGGGTTCGACGCTCGGGTCACCGCAGCGCAAGCCAAGATCGGCGACCGGGCCCCGAAGGCGGAGCAGTTCAAAGGCGGCGCGCACGGCGAGCGCGCGACGGCTCGGGTCGGCAGTTTCCTCGGGCTCGCGTTCCTGATCTGCTTCGTCACCGGGCTGCTGAGCCACTTGATCCAGCATCCGCCGGAGTGGTTCTTCTGGCCCAGCCGCCCGGTCTGGCTGTATCGGGTGACGCAGGGCGCGCACGTGCTGTCCGGGATCGCGGCGATTCCGTTGCTGCTGGCCAAACTGTGGAGCGTCTACCCGAAGCTGTTCGAGCGTCCGTTGGTGCGTTCGGTGCCGCACGCGGTGGAGCGGCTGTCGATCCTCGTCCTGTCCGGGGCGGCGTTCTTCGAGCTGAGTTCGGGACTGCTGAACGTCGCGCAGAACTATCCGTGGAACTTCTACTTTCCGCAGGTGCACTACGCGGTGGCGTGGGTGGCGATCGGGTCGATCTTCGTGCACGTCGCGGTGAAGCTCCCGGTGATCCGGCGGGCGCTGGCACGGCAGCGTGAGCCGGTCGAGCAGCCGGGTCCGGGGTTGTCGCGGCGAGGATTCCTGGCCACCACTGGGATCGCAACCGGAGTCGCGGTGCTGGCCACCGCGGGAGTGACAGTCCCCGCGCTCCGGAACGTCTCCGGGCTGTCGTGGCGATCGGACAAAGGCACGCAGAAGTTGCCGGTCAACCGCACGGCCGTAGCGGCGCAGGTAACGCGGGTCGCGCAGGACCCCGCGTGGCGGCTGTCCGTGGTGACTCCGGCGGGAACGCGGCAGTTCACGCTGGCCGAGCTGCGGGCGTTGCCGCAGACCACTGTGGACTTGCCGATCGCGTGTGTCGAGGGATGGAGCCAGATGGCGACGTGGCGTGGCATCTCGTTCCCGGACCTGCTGCGCGCCGCGGGCAGTTCGCCCGGCGTGGACGTGCGGGTGTCGTCGTTGGAGAAATCCGGCCTGTACGGCGTCAGCGTGCTGCCTGGCGAGCACACGGCCGACCCGCTCACGTTGCTGGCGCTGGAGTTGAACGGCGAGGTGCTGAACCTCGACCACGGCTACCCGTGCCGCGTGATCGCGCCCAGCCGGCCGGGCGTGCTGCAGACGAAGTGGGTCGCGAAGCTGGAGGTGCAGTGAAGACCGCGCGGATTGTGCTGGCGCTGCCCGGATTGGCGGCGCTGGCGTACGGGATCGTGCTGTTCCTCGACTACGCGGCACCGGCATGGCCGGACAGCTTCCAGACGCTGGCGTGGATTGGTGGCGGTCCGCTCGTCAATGACGCGGTGTTCGCTCCGGTCGCGGGAGTGCTTGGCCTGCTGCTCGCTCGGGTCTTGCCGCAGCCGTGGCGGGGGCCGGTGCAGGTCGGCGCGGTGCTGACCGCGGTGCTGGGTTTCGTGGCGTTCCCGCTGCTGTGGCGCGCTTATGGCGTGCCGCCGAAGCCTGGGTTGCACGACGGGAACACGTGGCTCGGGCTGACGGTGACGCTCGCGGTGGTGTGGGGCGGGGTCCTGATCGCGGCAGCCGTCCGGATTGTCCGGGTCCGGCATCGCGCGGCACGGAAAATTCGGTCGCGCGCAGGTAGCTGACCTGGGTTTTCTTCCGGTACCGGAATTTTCCCGCAGATTCGGCGTTTGGAACAGCGTGTGCGTGGGCAACTTCACCGCACGCGGAGAGGCTTTCCATGCCGAGTCGGAGGCGGCATGGAAAGCCTCTCCGTATTTTCGTGCGGGAGCCGGTTTTCGGGCACTGGTCAGCAAAAAACGGCCACGCGCGACCGGCTCTTGTGCTCCGGTCGCGCGCGGCCTGCAAAGGTTCGGCCCCAGCGCGGATGAGGGGGTCGAGCCGTGGGTTGGTCTCGGCCGCGCCTCGGCGGCCGAGCGATCTAGTTCGCCGGTACCGCCTGGCCGCCGAAGGTGACCTGCACCGTGCGTCCGCCAGCGAGGGTGAAGGTCGCCTGGTCGTTCGGGGCGCGGGTGCGGATCGCGGCGACGAGCGTGTTGGCGCTGTCGATGACGCGGTTGTCGATCTTGGTCACCACGTCGCCGGACTTCAGGCCAGCCTTCTCCGCCGGGCTGCCCGGCGTGATGTCGCCGAGCTGGGCACCGCCCTGGGGCGCGTCAGTGACCTTCGCGCCGATGAACGTCTGGGTCGCGTGCCCGGTCTTGATGATGTCCTGTGCGGTGCGGCGCGCCTGGTCGATCGGGATGGCGAACCCGATGCCGACGTTGCCGCCCTCGCCGCCGCTGCCCTGGCCGCGACCCGAATTCGGGCTGTAGATGGCCGAGTTGATGCCGATGACCTGGCCGCTCATGTTCGACAGCGGACCGCCCGAGTTGCCCGGGTTGATCGCGGCGTCGGTCTGGATCGCGTCCATCACCGTGGTCTGGTCGGTCTCGTCGCCGCCCGCCTGCACCGGGCGGTGCAACGAGCTGACGATGCCCGAGGTGACCGTGCCGGTCAGCTCGTACGGCGAGCCGATGGCCACGACCTGCTGCCCGACCCGCAGGTCGTCAGACCGGCCGAGTTCGACCGGCGTCAGGTTGCTGACGCCGGACACCTTCACCACGGCGATGTCCGTGGTCGGGTCCCGGCCGACGACCTTCGCCGCGGCCTTCTTGCCGTCCTGGAACACAGCCTGGATCTGGCCGCCGTTCGCGGCGACCTGGACGACGTGGTTGTTGGTGAGGATGTAGCCGTCGCTGCTGATCACGAAGCCGGAGCCCTCGCCGGCCGCGGTCCGGCCGGACACCTGCAGCTCGACCACGCTCGGCGACAGCTTCTGCGCCACCGATTCGACCGAGCCGGCGGGCACGTTGCCGGTCTGCTGCGCGGGTTTCGGCGCGTCGAGCGCGCTCACCGACGAACCGGACCCGCCGGTGAGGTACCCGACGGTCCCGCCCGCCACGCCGCCGATCACGAGCGAGATGGCCGCGACGCTCGCGAGGAGCTTGCCTGCCGTGCCCTTCTTCTCGCGCTGCGCGGGGACGCTGTAAACCGAGGTTCCCGGTGCACCGTAAGGATTGGCCGGGCTTCCGGCGGGCGGAGTCTGCGTCCCGCCGGGGTAATGGCTGCCGTACGGCTGACCTGGCGCGGCGTGCTGCGCGCCGGGGATCGGACCGGTCTGGGGCGCGCCAGCGGGCGACGCGGCCGCGCCTTGGGCTGACCACGGATTCGGCGCGCCACCGGCCGAACCGGCACCGTACGCCGGGCTGCCGGGCTGGGCGGTGCCGTACTGACCCGCAGGCGCTCCGTACGCACCGGAAGCGTCGCCGCTCGCCGTACCGGGGCCAGACGCCCCCGCCGAGGCCTCAGCGGCCGAACCGTACGTGGCAGCCGAACCTGTCGAACTGGAAACCGACTGTCCCGCGTCGCCACCGGCTGACGGGGGCTGATCCGGGGTCTGCTGCCAGGCCGCCTGGCCTTCGGCGCCCGGCTGGGCACCCGGGTCCTGGCGACCCGCCGCGGAGTCGGGCACGTGGGGGTCGTTCTCGGTCATGTCCTCACCTAAGCGGCTGGGCCTGAGAGGTTCCTGAGTCGAACCTGTGTTTCGTAGATGAGTATGCCGCGAGTTCCGGTCAGCCCGCCGCGCGAAGCCGCTCGGCGATCTGTTCCGGGGTGGCGTCGTTGATCCAGACCGCCATGCCCGACTCGGATCCGGCCAGGTACTTCAGCTTGTCCTTGGACCGCAGCACGGAGAACAGCTCCAGATGCAACCACGACAGCTCCCGGTCCCGCCGTACCGGAGCCTGCTGCCAGCCCGCGATATAGGGCAGCGGCCGGTCGTACAGCGCGTCGCATCGGCGCAGGACGTCCAGGTACACACGGGAAAAGTCGTCGCGTTCGGCGTCGGTGAGCGACGGGAGGTCCGGCACCTGCCGGTGCGGCACGATCTGGACGTGCACCGGCCAGCGCGCGGCCGGCGGCACGAAAGCCGTCCAGTGCTCGCCCGCGGCGATCACGCGCTCGCCGGATTTCTGTTCCGCAGCCAGCACCTCGCCGAGCACCGATCCGCCGTGTTCCCGCGCGACCGCCAGCATCCGCTCGGTCTTCGGCGTGACGAACGGATAGCCGTAGATCTGGCCGTGCGGATGCGAGAGCGTGACGCCGATTTCCTCGCCGCGGTTCTCGAACGGGAAGACCTGTTCCACGCCAGGCGTCCGCGCGAGCGCGTCGGTGCGGTCGGCCCAGGCGTCCACCACGAGGCGCACCTGTTCCGGAGTCAGCCGGGAGAACGCGCCGTCGTGATCGCTGGTGAAGCACACGACCTCACAGCGGCCGAGGCCCGGCGCGGTCGGCACCAGCCCCAATCCGTCTACAGTGGACGGCTCGCCGACAGCCTGCTGCGAAAAAGACGGGAACCGGTTCTCGAACACGACCACGTCGTAGTCGGCTTCGGGGATTTCGCTCGGTTTCCCCGGCCGGGTCGGGCAGAGCGGGCAGAGATCGGCGGGCGGTTTGTACGTGCGCGTCTGCCGATGCGCCGCCATCGCGACCCACTCGCCGGTCAACGGGTCGCGGCGGATCTCCGAGGCCGCGGCGACCGGCGGCAGGTCCCGGGTGTCGGCGGCGAGCCGCTCGTGGGCGTCGGTGTGGTCGAAATAGATGATCTCCCGGCCGTCGGCCAGGTGCCGCACAGTGCGTTTCACGCTTCTTCTGCCTCGAGGTTCTCCGCCGTTTCGGCGATCATGAGTTCTCCGACCCGCTCCGCGAGATCTTCCCGCGCGCGGTCGTCCAGGCCGTCGTCGGTCACCACGACCTGCGCTTCTTCCAGGTCCGCGATCGTGGAAATGCCGACCGTGCCCCACTTCGTGTGGTCGGCGAGCACCACCAGCCGCCGCCCGGCCTCCACCAGCGCGCGGTCGGTCTCGCTCTCGGTGAGGTTCGGGGTGGTGAACCCGGGCCCCACCGCCATCCCGTGCACGCCGAGGAACACCAGGTCGAGGTGCAGCGTCCGCAGGCTCTGCACGGCGACCGGGCCGACCAGCGCGTCCGACGGAGTACGCACCCCGCCGGTGAGGACCACCGTGCGGTCCGGCTGTCCCGCATTGCGCAGCACGTCGGCGACCTGGATCGAGTTGGTCACGATGGTGAGGCCCTCGATGCCGTCGAGCGCGTGCGCGAGCGTCCAGGTGGTGGTGCCCGCGGACAGGCCGATCGCGGTGCCCGGTTTGACGAGGGTGGCCGCCAGCTGGGCGATAGCTTCCTTCTGCGCGCGCTGGCGCACCGATTTCGCCTCGAACCCCGGCTCGTCGGTGCTCTTGCCGACCAGCGACGTCGCGCCGCCGTAGACCTTCTCGACCAGGCCGCGGCCGGCGAGCACGTCGAGGTCGCGGCGGACCGTCATGTCGGAGACGCCGAGCCTCGCGACGAGGTCACTGACCCGGACCGCACCGGTCCGGCGTGCTTCCTCGAGGATCACCGCCTGTCGCTGCCGCGCGAGCACCGCCACTCCCCAAGCACACCCATCAACTGCACAAAATCCTACACGATTCAACATCAGGTGTGTGCGACGTGCAGATCAAGCGTCCCCCTGCCGGGCGACGGCCAAGCGTGGCGGGCGATTCAGGCGACGGGCGCCCCCGGTAGCCGGATGGTGAGCAGGGCCCCGCCTTCCGGTGCCCGGTTGGCGTAAACCGTGCCGCCGTGCCGTTCGGCGGCGTGCTTCACGATCGCCAGGCCAAGGCCGGATCCGGGCAGGGTGCGCGCCTCCGACGAGCGGTAGAAACGGTCGAACACCTTGGGCAAGTCTTCGTCGGCGATGCCGGGGCCGGAGTCCGCGACCTCGACCACCGCGGTCCCGTCGCCGAGCGGACGCAGAGTGACGCGCACCCGCGAACCCTGCGGCGAAAACTTCACCGCATTGTCCAGCAGGTTCAGCACCGCCCGTTCGAGCGAGCTGTTGTCGCCGGTGAGCACCCACGGCTGCAGCGCGACCTCGAACTCGATCTCGCCCGCCCGGCGGCGCGCCCGGTCGAGCGCGCGCTCGACCACGTCCATCAGGTCGACGCGTTCGGCCTGCTCGCGCGGTTCGTCTTGCCGCGCCAGCTCCACCAGGTCGCCGATCAGCTGGGTGAGCTCGTCGAGCTGGCCGCGGATGTCGGCCTCGATGTCGGCGCGGTCCTCGTCCGGAAGGGACGGCGCGCCCGGACGGCTGGCCGACAGCAGCAATTCCAGGTTGGTGCGCATCGAGGTCAGCGGGGTGCGCAGTTCGTGTCCCGCGTCGGCGACCAGCTGCCGCTGTCGTTCCTGCGAGTCCGCGACCGTGCCGAGCATGATGTTGAAGCTGTGCGTGAGCCGGGCGAGTTCGTCGTCGCCGCTCACCGGGATCGGACGCAGGTCGCCGGTCGCGGCCACCCGCTCGGCGGCCGACGTCAGCCGGTCGACCGGGCGCAGGCCCGCGCGCGCGACCGCCGTGCCCGCGCCGGCGGCCACTACGATCCCGGCACCGCCGACCAGGAACAGCACCACGGACAGCTGGTTCAGCGCTCGCATCGTCGGAGCCATCGACTGCGCCAGCACGATCGCCTGCCCGTGCCCGAGCGGCACCGCGACCACCCGCATGCCGGTGGTCGCGTCGGTGCGCAGCGACTGCGGCAGCAAGCCGGTCGCGACGCGCATTTCGGCCGGGCCCACCGGCGGCCGGGTGCCCGGCTGCGGGTAGATCAGGTCGCCGGTGATGCCGTTGAGCTGGCCGATCTGCAGGTCGGCGCTGGCCAGCAAGGCACCCGGCACCTCGCGCAGCTGGTCGGTCGGCACCTGCGGCGAGTTCGCCGCGGCCTGTGCGCGGGCAAGCAGGTTGTCGTCGAGCTGGGTGAGGAGGTTGTTGCGCACCACGAGGTACGCGCACAAGGACACGAGTGCCACCGCGCCCGCCACGCACGCGGCGGCCAGCAGCGTGACGCGGCCGCGCAGCGAGAACCGGCGGGTGCTCCACCGGGTGCCCCGCGGATCGGGGACCTCCCCCGCCGGCGCGGCCTGCTCGCCCGCCGGATCGTCGGTCACGGCGGGGTCTCGCGCAGGACGTACCCCACTCCACGCACCGTGTGGATCAGCCGAGGTTCGCCCTCCGCCTCCGTCTTGCGGCGCAAATAGCCGACGTAGACCTCCAGCGCGTTGCCCGACGTCGGGAAGTCGTAACCCCATACTTCCTCCAGGATCCTTCCGCGGGTCAGCACGTGCTTGGGGTACGAGAGGAACAGCTCGAGCAGCGCGAACTCGGTGCGGGTGAGACTGATCTCGCGACCCCCACGGCGGACCTCGCGAGTGCCCGGGTCCAGCGTGAGGTCGGCGAACGACAGCACCTCGGACGTCTCGCCCTGCTGGCCCTCCGGCGCGGCACGGCGCAGCAGCGCGCGCAGCCGGGCGAGCAGTTCCTCCAAGGCGAACGGCTTCGGCAGGTAGTCGTCGGCGCCGGCGTCGAGGCCGGAGACCCGGTCGGAGACGGTGTCGCGGGCGGTCAGCACGAGAATCGGCAGGTCGTCGCCGGTGCTGCGGAGCCGGCGGGCCACTTCGAGCCCGTCGAGACGCGGCATCATCACGTCGAGAACCATCGCGTCCGGACGGTTGGCGAGGATCGTCTCCAACGCCTGCGCACCATCGCTCGCGAGCTCCACGGTGTAGCCGTTGAACTCCAAAGACCGCCTGAGCGATTCACGGACGGCACGGTCGTCGTCCACTACGAGGATGCGCATGCCGTCAGTCTTACGCAGAGTGCTGAGACCCGCCTAAGAACACACGCAGAACACACAAAGAGCATTCCCGGCCGGCCCCGGGGCAAGAGGCATATTCACACTGGCCGCGCCCGGGATCGCGGACGCGAAAGTCACAACGAACGCTCTTCCGGCGGCCGCGCGACCGGAGCGTTCCAGTGTCGCCAGAGCGTAAGCACGCGGATCGCGACCACGACCACCGCCGAGAAGGTCGTGACCGCTCCGGCCGGAAGGCTCAGCGAGTGTCCCGCCCAGACGCACACCGCGCCGGTCAGCGCGGCCATCGCGTAGATCTCCTTGCGGAGCACGAGCGGGATCTCCCGCAGCAGCAGGTCGCGGAGCGCGCCGCCGCCGATGGCGCTGGTCATGCCGATCAGGCACGCGGCATAACCGGTCGCGCCCGCGTTGAGCGCCAGCGTCGTCCCGGCCGTCGCGAACACGCCGAGCCCGACCGCGTCCGCGAGCAGCACGGCGTGCCGCAGCCGGGCGACCTGCGGATGGAAGGCGAAGACGACCAGTGCCGTCGCCGCGCAAACGGCCAGGTACGGCCAGTTGCGCAGCGACGTCGGCGGATGGATGCCGAGGAGCACGTCGCGGATGATGCCGCCGCCGAGCGCCGTGGTCAGGCCGACCACGACGACGCCGAACACGTCCAGCCGCGCCCGGACCGCGGCCAGCGCCCCGGACGCCGCGAACGCCACCAGCCCGAGGAACTCGAGCGCGGTCAGCAGCATCTGCTGGTTCTACTGGTCGAGAAGCCCGCCGCGGTAGGCCAGCAGCGCGGCCTGCACCCGGTTGGCCGCGCCGATCTTCGACAGCACCGCCGAGACGTATCCCTTCACCGTCGCCTCGGACAGGTGCAGCCGCCCGCCGATCTCGGCATTCGACAGGCCCTGCCCGATCAGCGCGACGACCTCGCGTTCGCGTTCGGACAGCGAGGCCAGGAGCTTGCGCGCCGGCTGCGCGGCCCGCTGCTCGTCGCGGTGGCTCTGCACCATGCGCACGGCCACGCCCGGGTCGAGGACGGCGCCGCCTTTGGCCAGGTCGCGCACGGCCCGCAGCAACGCCGCCGGGTCGATGTCCTTCAGCAGGAAGCCGTTGGCGCCGAGACGCAGCGCGAGGCTGACGTACTCGTCGATGTCGAAGGTGGTGAGCATGGCGACTGTCGGCGGATCGGGCAGCGCGAGAATGGCCCGAAGCGCGCGAATGCCGTCGTCCGGGGCGCGCATCTTGATGTCGAGCAGCGCGACGTCAGGGTGATAGCGACGGGCGACCTCGACCGCCGATCTGCCGTCGCTTGCCTCGCCCACGATCTCGATGTCCGACGCCCCGGACATCATGGCGCGCAGCCCCGACCGAACTAGTTCCTCGTCGTCGGCGAACATGAGCTTGATCAACGAAGCCCTCCGGCAGACCGTGGGTTGGAGGCGGCTCCCCGCACCCGTTACGGAAGATTACCTACTGTTGTTCACGGTTTCGAAACCAGACACGACCAGGTGACTCGACTGGTCCACCGGAGCGGCTGGGAACAGCCGTCGACCCGGTTGCAGGTCACCCACTTGAGTGACTTCATGAGGTGGGTCTCACCGGGTTGCCGAACCGATCCAGAGAGGACGGCTGTTCATCGGCCGCACACCATCGATGCGGCGGCGGACGGTTCCGCCAGCACGGCGCTGTAGCCCGCGATGAAACGCCGCGAGCAATACCCCGTCACCCTCGAAAGTGGCGTCCCGGGCAGTTCTCCCCATCGGCGTCCGGCCTGCGGTCGCGGACGGCCGTGCGCAGCAGGTTGGCCACGTCGGCCGCTCGGTCCAGGAAGAGGTCTTCCTTGCGCGCGAAGTGGTTGAAGACGGTCACGCTGGAGACTCCGGCCTCGCGTGCGACCTCGGCGACCGTGACGGCTTCGTACCCGCGCTCAAGAAACAGCCGGTTCGCGACCTCCAGGATCCGGGCGCGCGTCTGCGGACCACCGCGTTCGCTGGTTGTGGGCATTCGGCCTCCTGGTCGGCGGCGGCGGAGCAGAGGCGTTTTCTTGCCCGGCATGGATCGCTGGCCGGACGCCGGAGCTGACAAAAACGTTTGCCCCAGGCCGCCCCCTTCGCTACTGCTGAGCAGAACAAGCAGGCGGGGAGGCCATGCGATGACGGACGAGCGCAAGACTTTCGAGGTCAGGGTCGGCCTCTACGCGACCGAGGACCGGGCACGGGAGCTGATCGAGCAGATCAAGCTGCTGCTGTGCCCCGAACCCGAGCACAGGTCGCCCTGCCCGGCCCCCTGGGCGATCGGCTTGCTGTCCGAGGACGAGTTCCCCGCCGATCTCAGCTACCCGGAGCTCAAACAGCAGTACCTGATCGAACGCGGCCAGGAGTAGACCGCACCCATGCCGTCCGGTTATCGCCGGATAGCGAACCAGTCTTGGACGCCGACCTCGCGGGCGGCCGAAACTTGAGGCATGGACCGCACAATCCCCGTCATTCGCCTCCCTGTTCCCGGTATCCGTCGAGCAGCAGCTTCGTAGTCAGTTCAATGTGGTCCCGCAGCGCCTCGACCGTGCCCGGGACGTCTCGTTCGATCGCGCGCTCGCAGATCAGCCGGTGCTCCGCGGCGACGTCCCGGCGACCGCCCTCGCTCGAAGCGCGCGCCCAGCATCGGTAGACCTCGGCGGATTCGCGCAGTTGCGTCGCCACCGCGCGCAGGTGCTGGTTGGGGCAGCCCTCCAGCAGAACCTGATGGAACCGGGCGTGCGCGGCCAGCCATCGCTCGTTGATCGCGTCTGACTCGTCGGTGAACGTGGTGCGGGCCAGATTGTGGTGGGCCGCGAGCAGATCGGATTCCCATTCGATGGTGCCGTGCGCGAGCGATTCGCGGACCACGTGCGTTTCGACGACCACGCGCGCCTCGGTGAGGTCTTGCAAGGTGTCCGGGGCGACATCGATGACCCGGAATCCTTGCTGCGGCGCGAAAGTCGCGAGCCCCTGGCCGACGAGCCGGGGAAGGGCTTCGCGCAGGACGCCGCTGCTGGCGTCGTAGTCGCCTTTGAGCGCTTCCACTCGCAGGCGCGATCCGGGTGCGTGCCGGCCGTTGAGGATGTCGGCGCGAAGACGCAGGTAGACGTCCTCGACGCGGGTCGTGCTCCGAGCGGCAGTCATGTCGCAGATCGTACCCGGTTACGCAGACCAAGCAGAATCTCGAGATTTAGTTGACTTATCGAGATTAGCCGGTGTTCACTGACCGGGACGCAGCGGAAGGACGCGGAAAATGAAAACGACGACTCGGGCGGGCCGGATGTGCCTCGTGCTCGACGACAGGGTGATCGACGTCGAGGGGGCGAGCGGCGGGCGGTTCCCGGCCGATCCGCTCGCGGTTTTCGAGCGCTGGACCGAGTTCGCGGAGTGGGCGCGAGCGACGACCGACGGGCCGGCCGTACCCGGGGGTCAGGCGGGGAGCCCTTCGCCGAGGCCGCGGCAGATCTTCGCCATCGGGTTGAATTACCGGGAACACGCGCAGGAAGCGGGGCTCGGCCTTCCGGAGTCGCCGGCCACTTTCACCAAGTTCGGCACCTCCCTTGCCGGTCCGGAGACCGAGCTGAGACTGCCCAGCGAGTTTGTCGACTGGGAAGCGGAACTCGTGGTCGCGATCGGCCGCCGGGCCGAGAAAACCGCGGCCGAGGACGCCTGGCTGCACGTCGCGGGATTGACCGCGGGGCAAGACTTTTCCGAACGGGTCGTGCAGGCGGCGGGGCCGGTGCCGCAGTTTTCGCTCGGCAAGTCATTCCCCGGGTTCGCTCCGACCGGGCCGGTGCTGGTGACCGCCGACGAGTTCGCCGACCCCGACGACCTCGCGATCGAGTGCCTCGTCAACGGCGAGAGCGTGCAGAAGGCGCGCACGTCCTCCATGGTCTTCCCGGTCGCCGAGCTGATCGCCCGGCTGTCCGCGGTGTGTCCGCTGCTGCCTGGCGACCTCATTTTCACGGGCACACCCGCGGGCGTCGGGCATTCGCGCTCCCCTCGCCGCTACTTGCGGCCTGGCGACGAGGTGGTCACGCAGATCGAGGGCATCGGACAGCTCCGGCAGACCTGCGTCGCCGGGTGAAAGGAGCAATTCCATGGCACTGCACAGATTGAAGTCGCTGACCGTCGGCGTGCCCGACGTCGCAGGCACCGCCGGCTACTACGCCGACTTCGGGCTCACGCAGCTCTCGCCGGGCAGATTCGCCACGGTCGAGGGCGGCGAGCAGTTCGTGCTCAAGCAGTCGCGAGTTCGCCGCCTCCTGGGCCTCACCGTCGCTGTCGACGACGCTGACGACCTCGGCCGCATCGCCGCGAACCTCGACCGGCTAGGCGTTCCGGTGCAACGCGACGCAGAAGCCCTGCGCGCCCGGGAACCGATCGCGGACATCGCGGTCGAAGCGGTAGTCGCACCGCGGCTGGTACGCGCACCGGCACCGGCGACTCCGTACAACGGCCCGGGTCGGCTGGACCGCCCCGACACCCGGGCGCCCGTGCTCTCCCGGACCGAACCGGTGCGGCCGCTCGCGCTGGGGCACGTCGTGATCGGGACGGTCGAGCAGGAGTCGACCCAGCGGTTCTTCACCGACGGCATCGGGTTCAAGGTCAGCGATGTGGTGCCGGGCCGGGCCGCGTTCCTGCGGTGCTCCACCGATCACCACAATCTGCTGGTACAGCAGGCTCCGCTCAATTTCCTGCACCACACCTCCTGGCAGGTGTCCGATGTGGACGACGTCGGGCGGGGCGCGATGAGCATGCTCGCCGACCATCCGGAACGCCACGTCTGGGGACTGGGCCGCCACCACATCGGGTCGAACTTCTTCTGGTATCTCAAGGATCCCGCCGGGAACTTCGCCGAGTACTACTCCGATATGGACGCCATCGTCGACGACCAGCTCTGGACGCCGAGGTCGTTCGAGGGCATCCAGTCGCTCTACGCATGGGGTCCGCCGCCCCCGCCGTCGTTCATCAATCCGGAAGACCTGGCGGCGCACATGACCGGCGCGCACGCAGAAGGCAGCTGAACCGAAAGGCCATCGTCTTGCGTTACATCGCTATGGAGGAAGCATTCGCGCTTCCTGAGTTGCAGGCCGGATACCCAGTGCCCAAGACGGAAACCGCCGCGCGGTGGGTCGAGGCCTGGGGAAAACGGCTGTGCGACTACACCACTTACCGGCTGCCGGAAATGGACGAGCACGGCATCGACGTCCAGGTGCTTTCCCTGACCGCGCCGGGCATCCAGGGGCTGGCCGACGCTGACCGGGCAGTCAAAGACGCCCGGATCGCCAATGACCACTTGGGCGAGGTCATCGCTGCCCACCCGGATCGGTTCCGCGGCCTGGCCGCATTACCGCTTCAGGACCCCGAGGCAGCGGTAGCGGAACTCCACCGCGCCGTCGGCACGCTCGGGCTCAGCGGCGCGCTCGTCAACGACCACACCAACGGCACCTACCTCGATGATCCGTGCTACGAACCGGTGTGGGCCGCGCTCGAGGAGCTGGACGTGCCGCTTTACCTCCACCCGGGCGCTCCCCCAGCAGAACCGTGGCAGGTGCTCGAGGGGCGGCCCGAGCTGCGGGGTCCATTGTGGAGCTGGGCAGCGGAGACCAGCGGACACGCTCTCCGGCTAGTCTTCGGCGGGGTTTTCGACCGGCATCCGGGTGCCACGCTCATTCTCGGCCACCTCGGCGAGTTCCTGCCGTTTCAGCTCGCCCGGCTGGATTCGCGCTACGACCGGCAGGAGCACCGGACACTCGCGCGGAAACCGTCGGAGTATTTCGGCGCCAACATCCTGATCACCACCAGCGGTGTTTGTTCTCCTGCCGCGCTGGCCGGCGCGATCCTGACTGTCGGCGCGGACGCGATCATGTTCGCCGTCGACTATCCCTTTGAAGACACCGCCGAGGCAGTCCGGTTCCTCGAACAAGCACCGATCAGCAATCGGGACCGGGAAAAGATCAGCCATGGCAACGCCGAACGGGTTTTGCGCCTTTCCTCGGACAAGGCAAGCACGTGAGGACGATGCCGTGGCGAGCCATCGCGATCGGGCTGGCCGTCATGACGCTGGAAGGGTACGACCTCGTCGCTTTCGGCGCGACGACGCCGCTGTTGCTCCGGCACGAGCCGTGGCACCTTTCCCTTCCTGAATTAGGCACGTTGGGCAGCCTCACCCCGGTGGGCATGCTCTTCGGCGCCCTGCTGGTCGGGCCGCTCACCGATCGATACGGACGACGCCGAACGACCTTGCTCAGCATCGCGCTCGTCTCGCTGGGAATGTTCGCGTGCGCGTGCGCCCCCAACCCAGAGCTGTTCGGCGCCAGCAGGCTCGTCGTCGGCCTGGGCGTCGGCGCGGTCTACCCGGCGATGGGGCCGCTGATCTTCGAACTGGCACCGCCGAAACGGAAGAACCTCAGCTCGGCGATAGTCCAATGTGGAGTCACTGTAGGCGGTTCGCTGGCCGCCGTCGTGGCCGCGGCTTTCCTGGACGGGGACAACTTCCGGCCGGAGTATCTCGTCGGGGGCGTCGTCGGGCTGATTCTGGTGCCGATGACCTACCGCTGGCTGCCCGAATCGCCGGTATATCGGCGAGAGCCCGCTGGGGCGCGCGGCTTGCGCGTTGTGCTGCGTCCGCCGTATACCGGAACGACCGCGCTGTTCTGCGTCATGGTGATCTGTTCGTTCTTGCTCATTTTCGGGATCAACACCTGGCTTCCGCAGCTGATGCAGGCGGCTCGGTATCCGCTGGATTCCTCGCTGATGTTCCTCACCCTGCTCAATGTCGGCGCGACCGTCGGCGGCCTCGCGATCGCGGTGCTCGCCGACCGGGCAGGGTCGAGAGTCCCCATCATCGCTTGCTTTGTCGTCGCCGCGGGCGCGATGGCCGCCTTGAGCATCCGGTCGCCGTTGATCGTGCTTTCCGTGATCGTGCTGATCGGCGGTGCGGGCGCGTTCGGCGTGCAGGGGCTGATCAACGTGTACATCGCCCGCACTTATCCGGCGCACGCCAGGGCCAGCGCGATCGGGGTCGCGCTGGGCATCGGCCGGATCGGCGCGATCGCCGGACCGGTACTGGGCGGATGGGTCCTCGCCGCCGGTTTCGCACCACAGTGGAATTTCATTCTTTTCGCGGTGCCAGCGATCTTCGGAGCGCTCCCCACCGTTGCCATCGGGAACTTCCGCCGCGCCGCGGACACACCCACGTCGCAGCCGATCGAAGAACCGGCTTGAGCGAAGGAACAGTCATGGACACTTACGACGTCGCTGTCGTGGGCTGCGGTCCGGTCGGTTTGACCCTTGCACGGTTGCTCAGCGCGAAAGGGCTCCGGGTCGCCGCGATCGATCCGAACCGGATCGTCTGCCACCATCCGCGAGCCACCCATCTCGACGACGAATCGATGCGCCTCCTGCAAACGCTGGGCGCGGCCGACCTGGAGCAGTGGTTCCTGCGGCAGAGCGGGTGGACGCTGCAACTGCCGGACGGAACGCCGTTCCTCGAATTCGCCCACCCCCGAGACGAATCCGGACAAGGCTGGCGTACGGATTACCAGTTCCACCAACCGGATTTCGAATCCCGGCTGCGAGGTCTGCTCGCGAGCGACCCGAACGTCGACCTCTGGTTCGGCTGGTCCGTCACCGCGATCACCCAAGACACCGACTCAGTCAGTCTCACCGTGACCGACCGGGACCAGATCAAGACGCTAAAAGCGGCCTACGCAGTTGGATCAGACGGAGCTAATTCTTTCGTCCGGCAATTAATGGGTGCCGAGATCGAAGACTTGGAAGGCACCCAACGCTCGCTCATCGTCGACATCCATCCGTTCCAGCATCCGCCCGCGCTTCCCGCGAAATCCGGGTTCATCCTGTGCCAGGGGCAGCGTCCGATTACTTACGTGCCGATCTTTCCCCCGATGCTGCGGTTCGAATTCATGCTTCTCGACGGGGACGACGCAGTCGCACTCGAACGACCGCAGGCGGTCTACGACGCGCTCAGCCGCTGGATCGAACCGGGCAGCTACCGCATCATGCGAGCCGGTACTTACGAATGGCACGCACGGCTCGTGCACGGATGGCGTTCGGGAAGGCTGTTCCTCGCCGGTGACGCCGCCCATGAGATGCCGCCGATGCTCGGACAGGGCATGTGTTCCGGGCTCCGCGACGCGGCCAACCTCGCCTGGAAACTCGCCGCGGTCGTCCAGGGCGTCAGTCCCGACAGCCTGCTCGACACCTACGAGAGCGAGCGCGCCCCGCACGTTCGCCCCTACATCGCCGAATCCGCCCGGCAGGCCAACCTTGTCGAGTCCTTCGGCATCGGCGCCACCCACCCGGAGCTGGCGGAACCCCAGACCCTCGAACCACTGCGGCCGCCGCTCGGTCCGGGCCTCAACGGACAATCCGGCGACGCGGTCGGCCGGCTCAGCCCACAGCCCCGGGCCGCCGATGGAACGCGGCTTGACGACGTCACCGGCTACAACTTCGTCGTCGTGGGCAAGCAGACCGTGTCGGCAGAGATCGAGCAGTTGTGGCACCAGCTTGACGTCACAGTGGTCGAGGACGCCGGCCCGGTGATCGAAGAGTGGCTGGCCACGAATTCGGCAACCGCGGCCATCATCCGCCCGGACCGCTACGCGTTCGCCCTCGCCGCCGACACCGCGGAACTGGAAACAGCGACGAAGGAACTCGCGCGGCGCATGGAGGTGCGCGCATGAAGCCTTACAGAACAGGGATGATCTGGGGCGAAGGACCGCGTTGGCACCAAGGCGCGCTGTGGCTGTCGGACACTCAGGGCAGTCGATTGTGGACGGATCACGGCGGCAACTGGAGCGCCATGCAGCTGGAGTCCCCGGCTAACGGGCTGTGGTTCTTGCCCGACGGCAGGCTCACCGCGGCCATGATGCACGAGAACCGCATCGGCGTCTGGACCGACGGACAGTTCGCCACCTACGCGGATCTCAGTGGAGTGGCTACCGGCCCGCTCGGCGATCTCGTCGGCGACGAGCAGGGCAACCTGTACGTCGACGACGTCGGTTTTGGCGCTGGGCAAGCACCTCGGCCAGGCCGTCTGCTGCGAGTCGCCGTTGACGGTTCAGTCACCGTCGCCGCCGAGAACATCGACTTCCCCAACGGCCTCGCCTTCATCGACAACGGGCGCACCCTGATCGTCGCCGAGACCACTGCGCAACGGCTGACCGCCTTCACCGTGGGCGCGGACGGGACGCTGACCGACCGGCGTCTCTATGCCGACCTCGCCGAACTGGTCGGCCCGCACGCTCGTCCGGACGGAATCTGGCCGGTGCCCGAAGGAATCTGGGTGGCGACCACCACCGGACACGCAGTCGTGCTGGTCCAGGACAACGAGATGCGCACCAAGATCAGCACGGGTGCCGCGTTCCCCATCGCGTGCTGCAGCGACGGCGACCGGCTGTTCGTCACCCTCGCCGACACCGGCGGACGGCCGCTGCTCGAAGCCCTCGCGGCCAAAGCCGTGCAGACCACGGTCGCGGAATTGGAGCTTGAATGACCAGCTGGGTCCCGGTGCCGGAAGCGCGGATCACCGATTTCGCCCGGTACGCCTCGGCCCGCACCGGCCGCGAGCTGACCGGCGGATACCGGACGCTGTGGGAATGGTCGGTGCAGGACCTCGACGGCTTTTGGTCCGCGGTATGGGATTACTTCGGACTGCCCGCGCGTGCGGAGGGGCAGCCAGCGTTGGCTGTCGAGGCGATGCCGGGCAGCGTTTGGTTCCCGGGGAGCACGCTGAACTATGCGGCCGAGGTGTTCCGCGGCCGCGATGAGGCCGCCACCGCGGTGATCGCGGTGACCGAGGACACCGCTCCGGTCAAGCTGAGCTGGGGTGAGCTGCGGCGTCAAGTCGGGTCCGTCGCCGCGGCCCTGGCTGAACTGGGCGTGTCGCCCGGCGACCGGGTCGTGGGGTATCTGCCCAATTCGGCGGAGGCGATCGTGGCGTTCCTGGCCACCGCGAGTCTCGGGGCGATCTGGGCCGGATGCGGTTTGGACTACGCCGGATCGGCTGCGCTGGCCCGGTTCGCTCAGCTCGCGCCAACCGTGTTGATCACCGCCATTCGATCCCAGCACGGTGGTCGCGTCGTCGAACGCCAAGCAGACGTGACGGCTTTGCGGGCTGGACTGTCCACTTTGGTCGCGACTGTGGTCATCGACGATCCGGCCTCGGCGCCCGGAGCGATTCCGTGGTCATCGATCACCGGCGGGGACCATGCCCTGGCACCCGTGCCGGTCCTTTTCGAGCACCCGCTGTGGGTTCTGTTCTCATCGGGAACCACTGGCCGTCCTAAAGGGATAGTGCACGGCCACGGCGGCGTGGTCGTCGAGCAGCTGAAACATTCCGCGTTCCACCAAAACCTGACCTCCGGCGATCGGATCCTCTGGTACACCACGCCGAGCTGGATGCTGTGGAATTCTCTCGTCGGCGCTCTCCTGGTCGGAGCGACGGCGGTTTGCTACGACGGCAGTCCCGCGTTCGGTCGTCCGGATGCGTTGTGGGAGCTGGCCGCCCGTTTGCGGGTCACGACGCTGGGCACCAGTCCCGGATACCTGGCTTCCTGCCGCAAGGCCGGGGTCCGGCTCGGCGACCACGACCTGAGCGCGCTGGCCCGGCTCGGTGTCACCGGCTCGACGTTCCCGGCCGACCTGCACCGCTGGGTCGAGCACGAACTCAGGTCGAGGGTTCAGGTCGTGTCCAGCAGCGGCGGGACAGACGTCGTGACGGCCTTCGCGAGCGCCGCGCCCACCACCCCGGTGTGGCCAGGCGAATTGTCGGCCCCATGTCTCGGCGTCGCGCTCGATTCGTTGGGGCACAACGGGGAGCCGGTGCGCGGCACGGTCGGCGAATTGGTCGTGCGACGTCCGATGCCGTCCATGCCAGTGCAGTTTTGGAACGATCCCGACGGCACCCGGTACCGGGCCGCGTATTTCGACACGTTCCCGGGGACGTGGCGCCACGGCGACTGGACGACCATCACCGACCGCGGCTCGGTAATCATCCACGGCCGTTCAGACGCGACACTGAACCGGCACGGCGTGCGCATGGGTAGCAGCGACATTTATGGCCCAGTCGAAGAACTTCCGGAGATTCAGGAGGCTCTTGTCGTCGGTGTAGAGCAGCGTGACGGCGGGTACTGGATGCCGTTGTTCGTCACGATGACCGACGGGGTCGTTCTCGATGAAGCGCTGCGGCAACAGATCTTCGCGGCGATTCGTCGGGGTGCTTCGCCACGGCATGTTCCCGACGAGATCATTGCGGCACCGGGGATTCCGCACACCCGGACCGGGAAGAAGCTGGAGGTGCCGGTGAAACGGCTGCTTCTCGGGGACGATCCGGATGCCGTGGTCGATCCCGGCAGCGTGGACCAACCCGATCTTCTTGCCTGGTACCAGCAGCATCGTCGCGAGTGACGCGCTACCCCTCGGTCAAGCAGCGCTGCACCAGCGGTCCGAACCGGCTGACCAGCTCGTCGACCGACGCGGACGCGATCGGCTCGATCCGCACGACGTACCTCGCCACGGTGAGGCCCAAGAGCTGGACATTGACCATGCTTGCCCGGAACGCGGCGTCCGGGGTGTCGAGCAGCTTCGCCAGTCGCCCGGTGATCTCGCGGTCGATGTATTCGCGGAGCAGGGCGTCGGCTTGGTCGTCGGCCCGGGTGAGCATCGCGAGCGGGGTTCGGCCCGAGGCGTCGAGGTTCTCCACGAGCGTCCGGACGACGCGCTCGCCGAGACCGTCGAGCCCGCCGGCGAAGACTTCGTCGAGGGTGGGCGGGACCTGGGCAGACATCTCGATCGCGGCGGCGAACAGGCCCTGCTTGCTGCCGAAAAAGTAGAACACCATCCCGGGGTCGACGCCCGCCTCGCCCGCGACCGCGCGCACGGTGGTGCCGCCGTAGCCGTGCTCCCGGAACAACGCGCGCGCCGCGTCCAGGATCCGCTGCTTGCTCTCCGCCCCGGTTCGCCAGCGTCCGGGGCGGGCGGAAGAACTGTGCTCTGTCATGACGCCGGTGAGTCTAGCCGAGCTTTCTTCATCGTTGGTGGAGTTTCCCTCCGACGCGCGCTAGCCTTGAACTTCATCAGCGATGAAGAAACGGGGCTCGGGGATGAGAGTGGTCGTGATCGGCGCAGGTCTGGGCGGGTTGACGCTCGCGCAGGGCCTGCGCCAGGCGGGGATCGACGTCGCCGTGCACGAGCCGGACGGCGCACTGGGGCGGGCGCAAGGCGTCGGCTTGCACATCGACAACCGGGGCGCTGCGGCATTAGAGGGGTGCCTGCCCCCAGAGCACGCCGCGATGGCTGACGCCACGATGGGCGGGCTGCGCGACCAGACGCTTTCGGTGTCCGAAGTGGACGGAACGCTCGCCGTCGTGGACGCTCAACCGTCCGACGGTGTGGCAGGCCGAGCCCGGCCTGGGCGGCAGGCCCATCGCCCATTGCTGAGGGCGATCTTGTTGACCGGGCTGGAGGACGCCGTCCGATTCGAAGCGGAATTCACGCGGTTCGAGCGGCAAGCCGATGGCACTGTCCGGGCATGGTTTTCCGACGGCAGTACCGACACCGCTGACGTCCTGGTCGGCGCGGACGGTGTCGGTTCCGCGATCCGTCGGCAATACCTGCCACATGCGCGGGTGGTCGACACCGGACGTCGCATGGTCATGGGCGCGACTGCGTTGGCGGCAGTTGCCGAGCTGCCCGACCTTATCCGCGACAACCCTGCCGTCGCACGGATCCGCGGGGTGCTAGGCGCACTGCGGTTCGCCTCCCCGCCAGCCGTTGCCCGACAGCGATTGCTGCCCGCTTTACGCCACAGCGCGGTCTCCGTACTCGAGGACTACCTGATGTGGGCATTACCCGACCCCGCCGCGGAGCTTCCGGCCGCTCTGCGACGGGTCGTCGACGAGTCGTGGCCGGAGATGACGTCCACGCTGCGTATAGGGATGATCCCGCCGATACCTTTTTGGCCTGCCAGCCCGGTGACCGTCCTCGGCGATGCCATCCACCTGGCCCCGGGTTTCGGCGGCAACCTCGCGATGCAGGACGCGCACCGTCTCTGCGAGGCCCTGATCTCGGCGGACTGCGGCCAGTTCAGCTTGGTTGAGGCGATTGGCGCGTACGAAGATGCTTCTGTACCCGTTCCGGCAAAGGCGAGCAGATGAGGTTCGCACTTCTGACCGAGAAGTCGTTGACCTTGTTCGCTGCGGTGGGCGGCTGGCGGACGGTTGCCGAGGGGGTCGCGTCGCGGGTGGTGTTTCTGGTCGCCTATCTGGTGGCTGGCCAGGTGTCGACTGCCGCGCTGGTCGCGGTCGGCGGGGTGGTGGTGTTCGCGGCGGTTCGAGCGTTCACCGACCGGAAGTACTGGCAGGCAGGGATCGGGTTGGTGATCGTGGGGGCTTCGGCGTTGCTGGCTGGGAGCACTGGGAAGGCGGTGGACTTCTATTTGCCGGGAGTGCTGATGCAGGCGGCTGGGGGTGGGGTGTTCCTGCTGTCGATTCTGGTGCGGGTGCCGGTGATTGGGGTCGTGCTGGGGGCCGCGCGCGGGGAACGGTTCGGGTGGCGTCGTGATCCTTCGCGGCGGCGGGGGTATCAGCTGTGTACGGGGATCTTTTTGGCGAAGTATGTGGTTGCTACGGCGGTGTTGGTGCCGTTGTATCTGGGCGAGCGGGTGGTGCCGCTGGGGATTGCTGCGGTGTTGCTGGGCGGGGCGCCTGCAGTGGGGGCGTGCGGGTATTTGTGTTGGCGGGTGTTGCGGGCTCGGGGTGTGGTGGTTCGCTGAACTGTCCGAGCCCCGCGGTCCACGGACGGTGCAGAGAGGGTCGCACCTACTTCAGGCAAGCGCTACGGACCCGTCGACTCTTGACGATCACGGCCCCCATGCAAGGTTTCCAGACGAGCTACGGTCCAGTCGCGTTCTACGGCAGCGCCTCCAATAGCAAGAAATAGCAAAAGTGAGAACGCTCAGCTACGGAAGCCGCTCACGCATCGACGGGGTGCACCAGCGCAGGGCGGTCGACAACGACCGCCCCCGCCCCGACACGAGACGCGGCTGGCACGACGCGAACAACCAAACTGCGTTGCACTGGCCTGCAACGCAGCTATCACCAGATGCACTTGACCTGGCAGTTGTCATAAAACTGTTTACCTACTTGCGCCCCGCCCCGGTTGCGAGCGCAGGCAACGACTGTTACTCGCGATGCTCAACACCGTCGAGACAGCGGAGAACTTAGGCGGAGACCGGTCGCTCGCACAGATAGCCATGCTTCGCCGAGCACCGGTCCACCAGGCCGCCGTTTACGGTCGAATAGTTTGCAGCGCCTCCCCATTCTTAGCGATGAACCAGAACGACCATCCGTTGCGGTTGTTGTGAACGTTGGGGTTGAGCGCTTGAACAACCCCCATGGCAGCACCGCTCGGGCTCTTGTACGAGTGCCCAGCGAGCACACCGCTCGTGATGTCAACACGCTTCGTGGCTTTGTGGTAAATCGCCTCGACGCGGACACCTCCGTAGTCGGCGTAGATAGGCACGCCGTCATCAGCAGGCTGCTCACTTCCAGCCGCAGCCGTTCCGTCCACGCTGACGAAGTCGTCGAGCAGGCGTCGCACGGCTTCCCCGCCGGAGATCTTCCAGGCGCGTGCGAGCAGCATGACCCGGTTGTAGTCGCTGTCCGCAAGATTTAACTGTTTCAAGACTCGTATCCTCTCTCCTTGTTGAGGAAATAGTAGCATCCACCCGCCGAGCGACGCAAGGACGCTTCGCCCCACTGGACTCACTGCTGCCGCCCTGCGGTGCGCCCTCGACGTAAGGCCAAGGAAGCAGCGAGAACGAACCGTGGTCTCGCAGCCCGAAAAAGTCGCCGACACCTGCCAGGTCTTCATAGCGCGAGCCGATCAGCTAATTGAAAGTTTCGTCCCTGTCTGAACAGGCGCGAGCGCAAGCCGTCGCCGCTATGGCGGGTTGATGAATGCCTTGACTGGCCGGGCAACGTTGCCGGTTGTGGTCGACGCGGCTTCGTCTTTCTGCTGGCCGCATCGCTTCATGGGGAGTCGCGGGGGGGTTGGACCGACTTCGGGTCGCATAGGTGATGTGGACACGACCAATGGTGTGCAGTGCTGCGGGTTACAGCTTGCTCAGCTTGTGGTCCGCCATCACCGTCTTGACACCGTAGGGGCTGCCAAAATCGGCCGTTACGGCTGTTTTGGTCGTCGCGGTCACCTTGCCCATGCCGAACGCCGTGCTCACTACCCGGTCGCCGACCGAGTACGGATTTTTCGCCCTCGCGGGAGTCTCTGGGACCGCCCGTCGGACCGGAACGATCTGGTCGAGGAACCGGGAGGGCTTCCTGGAGTACCCCTTTTCGCTTACCAGGGCGTACGAAAGTTCCAGCCGCTCCCTGGCTCGTGTAACGGCGACGTAGAACAGCCGGCGTTCTTCGTCGATCTCCTTCGCCGAAGTCGCATAGGCAATGGGGAGGAAGCCTTCAGCGAGGCCAGGGAGCAGGACGGCATCCCACTCCAGGCCCTTCGCCTTGTGCATGGTGGCCAGTGTGACTCCACCACCGCCGCGAGGTGCGTGCTCCGCAGCGGCCCGTTGTTCCAGATCGCGAAGGAGGATGCCGACGGTTACCCGCGTGTCGTCCGGTGCCCGTTCAACAAGCCGCAGCAGTGCCGCTAGTGACTCCCATCGATCACGCGCAGCGCCCTGACCTGCTGGCGGAACGTTCGGGTCGAAGCCGATGCTCTTGAGAACCGCACGCAGCCCGTCCAGGCCGGCCAAGGTCGGCGACCGTCCGGCGAGATCGGCCAGCTCTGTCATTGCCTGGCGGATCTCCTGCCTTGCGAAGAACTTGTCGTCGTCGAAAACCTCGGTGGTGATCCCCGCGTCCTGCAGCGCGCTTCGATAGAACAAGATCTGGGCTCTCGTCCGGACCAGGATGGCGATCTCGGATGCGGCCACGCCTTCGGAGACGAGTTCATTCGCCCGTTCTGCCAGCGCCGCGGCTTCGGCTGCTTCGGTGTCGAAGGTCCGGCGAATCGGTTCGGATCCGTCGGGTCGCTGTCCCTTGAGCACCACGCCCGGCGACGCTTGCCCCATGAGCCGGTTGGCGTAGCCGACGATCTGAGGTGTCGACCGGTAGTCCCGGTCCAGCGAGATGCTGACCGCGCCGGGAAAACGATCGGCGAACCCGACGAGCAAGGAGGGGTCCGCTCCTTTGAACGAGAAGATGGTCTGGTTGGGATCGCCCACGACGGTGACGTTGTGGCCTGGCCCCAACCAGGCGGCCAGCAGGCGCTCCTGAGCAGGGTCGGTGTCCTGGTATTCGTCCACTACGAAACATCGGCACCTGTCTCGGAACTGCGCTGCCGCCTCATGGTCGTTTTCGAGGAGAAGTGCGCACTGCTCGATGGTGTCGCCGAAGTCCAGCACGGCCTGAGACCGCTTCGCCTGCTCGTACCGTTTGTAGCCGGCTGCCAGCACTGCGGCAGACAGGTTTCGCTTTCGCCCGTTCTCGTTCGCCGCCTGCGCGTACTGGTCCGGCGTGATCCGGCTCCGCCTCGCCCAGTCAACTTCCTCCCTGAGGTCACGGACATCCGTGGTCGCGACGGACCGCACCTCGGCTTCCAGCGCCTTCCGGAGAAATGATCCCTGCCCGCCCTGGACGTCCTGAATCATCCTCAGTTCGTGTCCGGGAAGGCCGGTCCTCGCCCAGAAATGTTTCAACTGGAACATCGCCGCGCTGTGGAACGTCCGAGCCTGCACGGACACTCCCAACGATCGGATGCGGTCTCGCAGCTCGCCCGCGGCTTGGCCGGAGTGGGTCACAGCAAGGATCTCGGAGACCTTGACTTGCTTGGTCACGGCCAGATAAGCAATCCTGCGAGTGATGGTCCGGGTCTTGCCGGTACCGGCTCCGGCCAGAATGCGTACCGGGCCCGGCGGTGCCAGCACGGCTGCACGCTGCTCAGGATCCAGCCCGTCGAGCACCTGCTGCTGAACATCGTCAGCCATCTGAACCCTCCCCGGTTTGGCACGCGTTGTTCGGATCAAGACCCTACGACGTTGCCGAGCGGTTAGGGATCACGCCCACCCACCATCGCAGGCATCGGCCGCCTCCTTCTAAGTTCGGCGGGTGAAGCCGCTCGAAGTACCCGTTAATGGACTCTCTGGCCGGGGCCACGGTTGGCTGTTACAACGGCAGCGAGTGCGCCGCTAGCCTTTACTCCGCGCTGAAAAACGATCTCGCCACGATATTCCGTCCCAAGGGTGCTCGGGGTGGAGGCCACGGTTGCCTGGTCGACCTGACCGGTGCCAAAGAGATCGTCGCGGTGCGCCTGGCCGTTCGCTCCACCGCATTTCGATTCTGGAACTACTCTTGCCGACCCCGTTGCCGAGGGCACCGCGGCTGGATTGAGGCGAACCCGCCGCTCGTCACCAACAACGGTCGGCGCGAGCCCCAACTCGAACACGCCGTGCTGACCTCGCTGCCGGATACGCTCGCCCGCAGCGACCTGATCGAGCAGGGCCCGGCGAACACTGCCAGTGAGGTCGAGGACCAGCGTGCCACCTATGTTGAGGAACTCACTGCCCTTGAACGCAACATCAGCAAGAACGAGGACACCGTGTTCGAGAAGGCACCATGAAGGAGGAGGTCTGCTCCGCCCGCGTCCAGAAGCTCGCTACCAAGCTCACCGAGCAGCGTACCCGCCAAGATGAACTTGCCCTGCTCGTGGACGAAGCCCCTGTTCCGGAATGGCGGACGCGTCTGTCTTTGACGCCTTGCGCGAACGACATCGAGGCCGCAGCCAGCGCCGGGAAGCGGCGCAGCCGACCTTCGTGATTCCTGGTAGCAATCACACCGTGCCAAACCCTCGCCCCGCAGCCACCCCAGAGAGGCGGTTACGGAGCGAAAGGTTCGCGCACTAGCTGGTTGGGTGCCCCCGGCGGGACTACCAAAGGATGGGAACGGGGTTCACCAGGGACTTTTCATCGGCACATTAGTGGTCGAGGCGAGCTTCGAGCTTCCGGGCTCGGGTGGGAGGTCGTCGTGACCGCCAACTCCCAGACGGTTGCTCGGTTTGTCACGGTCACGATGGGGCTGGTCATCGGGCTCACGTTCCTCTTTGGGTTCGGCAACGTGTTGAACTTGGCGTTGAAGCTGCAGGTCCCTGTGTTCGTAGCGCCGCTGGTGGCGCCGGCTGTTGACCTGACGGTGCTGGGGTTGCTCGTCGGTACGCGGCACTTGGCCCTGTCCGGGGCCAGCGAGGACGTGTTGCGGCCGGCACGACGCCTGCTGCTCGCAGCGAGCGTGGTGACCCTGCTGTTGAACGTTGCTGACCCGATATGCGCTGGTCAATGGGGTAAGGCTGCCTTCGATTCGGTCGGGCCGCTCCTGCTGATCGGGTGGGCCGAAGCAGGCCCCGGCCTCCTGCGTGCGCTGAGCGCTGCAAGCACCGATCTCGGATCAGTACAGCTGTCCACCTCCTCGTTAGCAGACCAGAAGGATGACGGCGCAGAACAGACAGCGGGGTACACGGCGCTGCCGCGTGATGAACAGGTGGGAGTGGTGCCCCGCCGGATCGCTGACCTCGACGAGGAACTCGTGGAGCGGGCTCGACGCGCGGACGCCGAACACTGGCGGCGCCACCAGCGCCCGATCTCCGCGGAGACACTTCGGAAGCAACTTCGGGTCGGTGCGAGGACGTCGCGGGCTCTGGTAGCAGTGGTTCGCCCGGAGAATGCGCCGGTCAGCACGACCAACCCCGAGCTAGAGGTGGCCTAACTCCTCCGACGGGCTCCATGCCCTCGCCTGCGCAGGAACGGTGGCGGCGCGGCATCTGGCCGGCGCTGAGCCAGTGCGACAAGATTGGGGTGTGGCCACCTCGATCCCCGCGCTCGTCGAGCCCGCCGTCCTGCGGTGGGCTCGCGAGTCCATTGGGCTGACCGAGGTAGGCGCGGCCCGTAAGATCGGCGTCCCCGATGACCGTGTGTCACATTGGGAGTCTGGGGACAAGCAGCCCACGATTGCCCAGCTCCGCAAGGCGGCGACCGCGTACAACCGGGCTCTTGGGGTGTTCTTCCTCGCCGCGCCTCCCACCGACTTCGATACTCTCCGTGACTTCCGACGTCACGAAGGTGCAGCTACCGGGGAGTGGTCGCCCGAGCTGCACACCGAGTACCGCCGAGCGCATGCGCAGCGGGATAACGCACTCGAACTCTTCGAGCTGGATGATGATGAACCATCATCGGACTGGCGTCTGTCCTCCCCCGGAGACGACGAAGCATTCGCCGGGGTGGCGCGGCGCACACTGCTGGAGCTGTCGCCCCTTCGGCTGACGAACGCGAGCACGCCGTACGACCACCTCAACACGTGGGTCGCCGCGCTCGAACGGGCCGGAGTTCTTGTGATGGCGACCTCACGCGGTCAGGTCTCGCCACAGGAGATGCGCGCGTTCTCACTGTACTTCGACAAGCTTCCGGTGATCATGGTCAATGGAGCCGACAGCGCCCGCGGCCGACTGTTCTCTCTGCTACACGAGTACGCCCACCTGTTGTTGCACACCAACGGACTGTGCGACACAACGACGGATCTCCGAGCCACGACGCCCGAACGTCAACTCGAGGCCCGCTGTAATGCACTCGCCGCCGCCATTCTGATGCCTGCCCGTGAGGTGCTCAATCGGCCCGAGGTCGTCGCACGCGTTAACCAACAAGAGAGCTGGAGTTACGAGTCGCTCCGCGGCGCTGCAGCGCCATTCGGCGTCAGCGCCGAGGCGTTTCTCCGCAGGCTCCTTACCCTCGGCAGGGTGACTACCGCCTTCTACCAGGCACGTCGCGTCGAGTTCCTGCGAGCTTACGAGGATGAGGAAGCCCGGACGCGGGTCTCTGGCGGCGATTGGTACCGCAACACCGTCCGCGACCTGGGAAAGGGCTATGTGCGACGAGTGGCGGACGCTCACCGTCGGCGGATCATCGACAGCTACACCGCAGCCAGCTACCTCAACGTCAAGGTTGGCCAGATCGACCGGCTCGCGGAGTCAGCCGCCGTGCGGGAAGCGGTGTAGGGGATGGTCTTGTATTCCTTCGACACCAGTTCGATCCTGAACGGCAGGCGCGATTTGCTGCCCCCAACCGTGTTCAGCACCCTGTGGGCCAACATCGAAGCCATGGTCGACAACGGAACTGTCCGGGCTGTCGACATCGTTCGGGACGAACTCGGCAAGCGCGATGATGACGCTTGCGCATGGGCTAAGCAACGAAGCGGTCTCTTCGTCCCGCTTGAGACCGACATCCAGCAGGCCACGTCGCAAGTCCTACAGTCTCACCCGAAACTCATGGGCATCGGTGGTGGGCGCAACGGCGCCGACCCGTTCGTGATCGGCCTAGCGATTGCCCGGTCAGGCATCGTCGTCACCGAAGAAACGCTTAGCGGCCGACTTGACAAACCTCGCATTCCCGACGTTTGCAACGCGCTCGGCGTGCCGTGGCTAAACTTGGTCGGATTCGTTGCCCGCCAAGGGTGGCGGTTCTAGTCGCCTATCGGCCCGCGTGTCGATCACGTTGTCTCCACAGTCCGATGCATCGTCTTGCGAGAGTTCGGACCCGGCAGCATGTGGCCTGCAGTTGGTCATGACCGGAGCACGCCGAGCCGAGACCGATCACATAGAGCCTGACCGCGACGGCGTCAACGGATGGCAGAGCATGACAACCGACGAGCATTGCAGGTCGGGGCGGTCTCAGCTTGAAGGAGATGCTGCCGTGGGGCGGCGGCTGAGCGCTCGCTTGCCCGCGTCGTTGTGGTCGTCGCGCGCCAACAGGCCCTGGACATACACGGTCGGTTCGATTGCCATCTAGGTAGATGTCTGTCAATGTAGACACATGTCGAAGTTATTGCCGCTGGTCGATCTCTGTTCCACCTCGCTGGCCCGTGAGCCGTTGACCGGGCCGCAGGCAGTCGAGCTGGCTCGGGCGTTCAAGGCGCTGGCGGACCCGGTGCGGCTTCGGCTGCTGTCGCTCATCGCGTCCCACGCGGGTGGCGAGGCGTGCGTGTGCGACCTGACGGACGCCTTCGAGCTGACCGGCCCGACGATCTCGCACCATCTCAAGGTGTTGCGGGAGGCGGGTCTGGTGACCAGCGAGAAGCGTGCGACCTGGGTGTACTACCGGGCGGCGCCGGAGGTGTTGGGGCGGTTGTCGATGGTGTTGGTGCCCGGCGAGCAGGTTGCTGCGGAGGTGTCGGCGTGACCACGACGGACAAGCCGGTCTCGACTGCGGGGTCGCCGGGTGTGGTGGGCAAGCTCTCCAGGCTGGATCGGTTCCTGCCGGTGTGGATCGCCGCGGCGATGGTTCTCGGTCTGCTCGCGGGGCGCTGGATTCCCGGCTTGAACACAGGGTTGAACGCGGTCGAGGTGGACGGGATCTCGTTGCCGATCGCGATCGGGTTGCTGGTGATGATGTATCCGGTGCTGGCGAAGGTTCGCTATGACCGGCTCGGCTCGGTGACTTCGGATCGCCGGTTGTTGTGGCCGTCGCTCGTGCTGAACTGGCTGATTGGCCCGGCGTTGATGTTCGCGTTGGCGTGGCTGCTGCTGCCGGATCTGCCGGAGTACCGGACGGGCCTGATCATCGTCGGGCTGGCTCGCTGTATCGCGATGGTGATCATTTGGAATGACCTGGCCTGCGGTGACCGGGAGGCCGCGGCCGTGCTGGTCGCGCTGAACTCGGTGTTCCAGGTGATCGCGTTCGGCCTGCTGGGCTGGTTCTACCTCTCGGTGCTGCCCGGCTGGCTGGGCCTGCCGCAGGCTGATCTCGCGGTGTCGGGCTGGCAGATCGCCAAGAGTGTGCTGATCTTCTTGGGTATCCCGTTGCTGGCCGGGTACCTGACCCGAACGTTGGGCGAGAAGGCCAAGGGCCGCGACTGGTACGAGGCCAAGTTCCTGCCCAGGATCGGCCCGGCGGCGTTGTATGGCTTGTTGTTCACGATCGTGGTGTTGTTCGCGTTGCAGGGCGAGCAGATCACCAGCCGCCCGTGGGATGTCGCGCGGATCGCCCTGCCGCTGCTGGTGTACTTCGCGCTGATGTGGGCCGGGTCCTACGCACTCGGGAAGTCGCTGGGCCTGGGGTATGAGCGGACCACGACGCTGGCGTTTACCGCGGCGGGCAACAACTTCGAGCTTGCCATCGCCGTGGCGATCGCCACGTTCGGTGCCACCAGCGGCCAGGCACTGGCGGGGGTGGTCGGCCCGCTGATCGAGGTGCCCGTGCTCGTGGCCCTGGTGTACGTCTCGCTCGCGCTTCGCCGCCGCTTCACACCCGTTGTCCCATAAGGATTCCGTGGAGGTTCACGCTCATGTCCACCCATCACCCCCAGCACCGTGAGGGCGAGCCGTGCCGGGATGTCGAAGACTGCCGGCTGACCGATCCCCACGTCCTGGACCTGCTCGAGCGTGAAGGCGCCGAGCTGGCCCGCCGGTTCGACGGCACGTTCTCGCCCGAGACCGTCACCGAGCTGGTGCGCACCTCGTTCGACCAGCTCGCCGCCACCGCCCGTGTCCACACCCATCTGCCGGTGCTCGCTGCCCGCTTCGCGCGGCAGCGGCTGGAAGCCACCGCCAAGAATCAAGGAGTGATCGTGTCCGAGGTCCCCGAAGTGCTGTTCGTCTGCGTGCACAACGCGGGCCGCTCGCAGATGGCCGCCGCGCTGCTGCACCACCACGCCGACGGACGAGTCCTCGTTCGCTCGGCGGGCTCGGCCCCGGCGGAGAGCATCAACCCGGCCGTGGCCGAGGTAATGGCCGAACTCGGCCTGGACCTCTCGCAGGAGTTCCCCAAGCCGCTGACCACCGAGGCGGTGCAGGCCGCCGACGTGGTGATCACGATGGGCTGCGGCGATGCCTGCCCGGTCTTCCCCGGCAAGCGCTACCTGGACTGGCAACTCGACGACCCAGCCGGGAAACCGGTCGAGCAGATCCGGCCGATCCGCGACGAGATCGACCGGCGGGTGCGGGCGCTGTTGGCCGAACTGGTGCCCACCAACGCTTAACCACGTTGCCGGAGCAGGCGGCGCGTCACGTAGCGGGCGTCGCGGCCGACGCCGCGCAGGGTGGCTGAGGAGAAGCTGCGCTGCCACTCCAGCCCCACGAATCCGAGACCCGGGTGGCTGGTGGACAGGCCCCGCTGCTGCCGCGGTGCGCCGTTGGCGGTCGTCGCGCCGAGGTCGGCGAGGTAGGACAGGTTCGGTCGGTAGCCGGTGGCCAGGATGATCGTGTCCACGTGCTCGCGGGTGCCGTCGGGCCAGGTGAGCTGGGTGCCGTCGATGCCGGTGAACATGCGTCGCTGGTCTGGCCGCCGGGCGGCCAGGGCGCGCCGGTAACGGCCGTCGTCGTTGACCGGCATGTGTGGCGGGGTCCGCAGCAGGTGCCCAATCGGCAGCGCGTCGAACCCGGTCACCACGGACCAGAAGTGCACGTCGCGCCCGAGGGGGCGTTGTGGTGCGAACTTCACGGGTGTGCGGGTGGCGAGGGTGACGGTGGCGTGCTCGGCGAGTTCGGCGCCGATCTGGACCGCGGAGTTCGCCGCGCCGACCACCACGACTCGCTGCCCGGCAAACCGCGTGGGTTCTCGGTAGTCGGTGGTGTGCAGCAGGGTGCCGGTGAAGGTGTCCAGGCCGGGCAGCGCGGGACGGTAGGGCCGTCCGAACGCGCCGGTGGCCGCGACGAGGATCGGCGCGTGCAGGTCGGTCCCGTCGGCCAGCCGCGCCCGGAAACCCGCGTCGTCGGTGTGCACGGTCTCGACACGGTGTCCGGTGCGGATGTCGACCCCGCGTTCGTCGGCGAGGTTTTTGGCGTAGCGGCGCAGGTAGTCGATCACCTCGTCACGGTGCGGATAGTGCTCGGGGTCGCCGGGGAACGCCATGCCGGGAAGCGCGCTGTAGCGGGCCGGGGAGAACAAGGTGAGGCTGTCGTAGTACGACGGCCACGACCCCACGGGTTCGTCACCGGCTTCCACGATGACCGGGGCGCGGCCAGCCTGCCGCAGGGCGTGGGCGGTGGCGAGTCCGGCTTGCCCGCCGCCGATGACGAGGGCGTCAGAGTCAATATCACTGTCGTTCATGGGTGTCTGTCTTTCTCCGTGGTTTTCGGTGTGCTGGCAAGGGAAAGCAGGGCAGCGGCCACCGTGATCGCGCCGAGCAGCAGGAAGGCGGTCGCGTACCCGTCGAGCAGCCCGGCGAGGGCGGCCCCGGCGAACGGGGCGAGCGCCATGGTGATCGTCAGGGGCGCGGACAGCAGTCCGGTGAGGTGTCCGTAGTGCGTGGCTCCCCACCGGTCGGTGACCGCCGTGGCTTGCAGGAGGGTGAACACCCCGCGCGCCATCCCGGCCAGGATCGCCGCGGCGATCAGTGCGGGCACGGTGGTGAGCAGGCCGAGCAGCGCGGTGGTGGCGGCCATCGCGAGCAGGATCAACGCGGTCCGGGTCCGAACACTGGTATGGCGCGTGAGGGCGGCGTAGCCGAGTCGGCCGGCGACTTGTCCGGCGCCGCCGAGCCCGAGCGCGACCGCTGCGGTGCCGGTACCGATGCCGCGTTCGCCGAGCAGCGGCACCAGGTTGATCACGACCGCGAAGGTGGCGAACGCGGCGATGCTCAACGCCACGACCAAGGTGATGAACGGGCGGCTGCGCGCCACCCGGCCGGGATCAGCGGCGTGCGCGTGCCGTGGTTCGAGCGGCGGACGCGGCGGCCACGGCAGCCGCAGCCCGAGCCAGTGCCCCGGAATCGTGACCACCGCAAGGATCCCGGCGAGCACGAGGTAGGTGCCGCGCCAATCCAGCCGGGTCGACAGCCACGCGGTCAAGGGCGCGAACACGGTGCTGGCCAGCCCGGCGGCCAACGTCAGCACCGTCAGCGCACGGACCCGGTCCGGCCCGTGCCAGCGGGTCAGCGCGGCGAACGCGGGCGGATACAGCACCGCGCCCATCGCCACCCCGGCCAGTAGCCACGCCCCCACGAACCACGCCAGGTTCGGCGAGCAGGCCACCGCCACGACCGCGAGCACGGCGAGCACCGAACCCGCCGTCATCACGGTGTGCGGGCCGCGCCGGTCCAGCCAGCGCCCGACCGGGATACCGACCAGCGCGGCCACCAACTGGCTCGCCGACAGCGCCGCGGTCAGCGCGGCAGGCGACCAGCCGGTAGCCGTCGTGATGTGCCCGGCCAGCACCGGGAAGGCGTAGTAGAGCACACCCCAGCTGGTGATCTCCGTGGCACACAACACCACCAGCACCCGCCGCAATCCCACCCGACGCGCTCGGTCCGCGGCGGGCAGCGTCCGCGAGGCCGCCACGCCAGGTCAGCGCGCGGACGGTGCGGACAGCGACAGGTCCTGGGCGCCGGACGGGGCGCCGCAGCAGCCACCGCCGGAGTCCTCGGCCGGTGCGTCGAACAGGCCCGCGCCACCGCACACACCGGTCTCCGGCAGCACCAGCTCCACCCGCTCAGCCGATTCCCGATCACCGGCCAACGCGGCGGCGATCGAACGCACCTGCTCGTACCCGGTCATCGCCAAAAACGTCGGCGCCCGGCCGTAACTCTTCATCCCCGCCAGGAACACCCCCGGCTCCGGATGCGCCAACTCGGTCACCCCATGCGGGTAGACCGTGCCGCAGGAGTGCACGTTCGGGTCGATCAACGGCGCCAACGCGACCGGAGCCTGCAACGTCGCATCCAGCGCCAGGCGAACCTCCGACAACCACGACAGATCAGGCCGGAACCCGGCCAGCACCACGACCTCGTCCACCGCCTCCAGCCGCCGGCTCTCCGACGACACCAACGCCAGCCGCCCGTTCCCTTGACGCTCGACCGCTTCGGTGCGGAACCCGGTCACCACCTCGATGTGCCCGGCCTCGACCGCCGCCTTGGCCCGCAGCCCGAGCGCACCGCGGGCCGGAAGCTGGTCGGCCTCCCCACCGCCGAACACCGCCCCCACCGCGCCCCGGCGCAGCAACCAGGTAATCCGCGTCGCCGGGCGCTTCTCCGCGAGGTCAGCGAAGGCGACCAACGCGGTCAGCGCCGAATGCCCGCTGCCCGCCACCACCACGTGCTTGCCCGCGTACCGCGCGGCCACCGCGGTATCGGTGAGATTGGGGACCTGGTAGACGATCCGGTCCGCGGCGGCGGTCTCGCCGATCGCGGGCAGACCATCACCACCGAGCGGGTTGGGCGAAGTCCACGTGCCGGAGGCGTCGATCACCGCCCGCGCGGTGATCCGTTCCTCGCGGCCGTCGGCGGTGCGGACATGCACGCTCAGCGGCTCGTCCTCGCGCCCGGCATCCACCACGCGATCCCGGCCCCGGCGGGCAACGCCGATCACCTCGGTGCCGAACCGCACCCGATCACCTAACCCCTCGGCCAAGGGCCGCAGGTACAACCGCGCCCACTCCTCGCCCGTCGGATAGCTCTCGACGTCCGGGTGCCGCCAGCCTCGCGGCTCCAGCAGCCGACGCGCAGCGGGAGCCACCAACTCGGCCCAGCGGGAAAACAGTCGCACGTGATGCCACTGCTCGACCGCCGCACCGGCGTGCTCGCCTCGCTCCAGCACCAACGGCTCCAGCCCGCGCTCGGCCAGCTCCGCCGCAGCGGCCAAACCCACCGGCCCCGCTCCGACGACAACAACAGGAAGGACGGTCATCCCACACCTCTTTCATCGATCCAACTCGATTAACTCGGCCGAGAGTATCGACCGCGCTCGATGGATGCAACCATCGATTCGGATCGATACACTGGGCGTCATGCCGATCGCGCTGCCCCAAGCCCAGGTCCTTCCCACCGGCGAGGCCACCACCTACGCCGACTGGTTCGCCTGCCTCGCCGAACCCGTGCGAGTGCGGCTACTGCACGCCGTGGCCACCAGCCCGAAAGGCATCACCGTGGGCGCGCTGACCGAGATCCTCGGCACCAGCCAGTCCACGACCTCGCACCACGTGCGCAAGCTCGCCGACGTCGGCTTCGTTCGCCTCCACAAAGAAGGCACCGCCACCATCGTCACCGTCAACGAAGCCTGCTGCGCCGGACTGCCGCACGCCGCCGACGCCGTCATGGGCCTGCTCGCCCCACGACCGTGCTGCCCCGACGACGTGCCCGCCGACGTCGCCGTCCGGGCGCTCGAACCGGGCGACTGGCCCGCGGTACGCCGCATCTACGGCGAAGGCATCGCCACCGGCCTAGCCACCTTCGAAACCACCGTGCCCCAGCGCGCCAGCCTCGACGCGAAATGGCTACCCGAGCACCGCTGGGTCGCCGAGATCAACGGCGAGGTAGTCGGCTGGACCGCCGCCAGCCCGGTGTCCACCCGCGACTGCTACTCCGGCGTCGCCGAAACCTCCGTCTACGTCGCCGACGGCTACCGCGGCCGAGGCGTCGGCAAAGCGTTGCTATGGCAGCAAGTCATGGCCGCCGACGCCGCCGGACTCTGGACCCTGCAAACCTCGATCTTCACCGAGAACAGAGCAAGCATCGCACTCCACCACGCCGCCGGATACCGCACCGTCGGCATCCGCGAACGCATCGCCCAACTCAATGGCGTCTGGCACGACACAGTCTTCATCGAACGTCGCTCACCCGTCCGCTGACCGGCCTGCCCCGCACGGTCCGGTCAACGGGCAACTCCGTGTCGTCCTTACAACCGAGCCAGTCGCCCTTGACCGTTGGAAACCAGCCGGTCAAGCGGCCGGGCACTTCCCCAGTCATGTCGAGGCCAGTATCGATCACGTGGGTCGGTACTCCTGGGACGCGGACGTAGATAGCTTCCAGCCGCACCCACACGGACGTGATTACCGGGGTCTTGCCGTGGAGTTCGTCGCCCGTCCAGCGGGTATGGGGACTGATCAACATACGAACGCTTATCTGCCGGGCACGACACCGTCCGGGGTGGAAAGCCTTGCGCGGTGTCGCTAACTCCGTGCCCGGCGAGACGCTCCACACCGATGTGGCTTCGCTGTGGTGGGAACACCGCGTCCTGCCCACCCAGATGCGCGAACGCCTGTGCCAGGACCCCATCCGCGGCTTCTAGCTTCGACCTCTACAGACGCCGCTGCTCATCCATATTTCGGAAGGTTGTTTCGTGCGCCGTCGAGCGCACGGGGAACCGACAGAATGCCGCAGTACGGCGGAGGCGAAGTACCACCGCAGTGCCACACCGCGCCCTGCGTTGACCGGCCACGATGCCGAGAACAAGGGTTACTGGGTGACTAGCGAGATCGCCGGAACGGGCGCATGCTGAAAGTTCCAGCCGGGAGCACACAAGGGGGGAACTGCATTGAGCACTGCGTCCACCACCGAGGTCCGCACCGGATTCGGAGCGGCGATCCTGCTGGGTATCGGCGATGACGACAACGTCGCCTGCGTCGCCGAACATGATGCTGCCACGGAGGACGAGGCCCGCCGTTGGATCGAGCAGACTCTGCCGACCGCCGCGATGCCGGAATGGGTCCACCAGCGCCCCCACGGCACCGCCGGAGCCTTCTTGTTCGGCGTCTACACCGAAGGCATCCGCGTGCACGACGGGCCGGGCGAATCTCGCTGGGAGAACTACCCGGACGACGCGCCCGAACACACCGCCGACTTCATCGACGGCGCCGTGCGCTGGTGGCCACGCGAGGACACCCAGCGATAGCCCCACATCCCGCGCGGCGGGCTCGTTGTGACCGTCTCGCTGCCTAGACTGCTGCCGATGGCACCCACCGGATCGAAGTCCACACGCCTGGCGATCGTGCGCGGCAACTCGGGATCGGGCAAAAGCTCCGTTGCGCTGGCGGTCCGTTCTCACCTCGGCCGGACCTGCGCCGTCGCCGCCCAGGATGTCGTCCGCCGGACCATCCTCAAAGAACGCGACGTGCCCGGCGGCGTGAACATCGGTCTCCTCTCGACCGTCGCGCGCTACGCCCTCGACAATGGCTTTCACGTGATCGTGGAAGGCATCTTGCATGCCGACCGCTACGGCGACATGCTCGCCAACCTCGCCGCCGATCACCGCGGCCGGACCGGCGTCTACTACCTGGACGTCTCGTTCGAGGAGTCGCTGCGCCGGCACGCGGCCAGGCCGCAAGCGGCAGAATTCGGTCCCGAACACATGCGCGAGTGGTATCGCGAACGGGACCTGCTCGGACTCGACGGCGAGCAGCTCGTCCCGCCGACCTCCAGCCTGCAGGACACTGTCGGGCGCATCCTCGCCGAAGTCTTCGACCTGCAGCACAAACGAGACCCCGGCCCGGCCGCTCCTGTTGCCCTGGGCAGCGCCACCGACGGGTGACCGCCGCCGCTGTGCTCCGGTTTGCTCAGCGTGTGACGGTGTAGATCTGGCAGTCGCGGCCAAGCTCGTAACTACCCATCAGGAGCACCTCGCACAGCCGCGTGGCGGTTGTCGAGTCGTGGTCAGTTAGAACAGGCTCTCCTGCCCGGCGGTGTCTGTCGTGGGGTGCTTGGGCTCCAGCCGAGCGTCGCGTTCGAGGTCGTGCAGACCGCCCCACGGACCCAGTTCGAGTAGGCGGGTCAGTACGGTGACGGTGAGGTCGACGTCGGCCGTCGCCCGGTGCCGGTCGGCGGGTATCGGGATACCCAGGTGGCGTGCGACGTCGTTGAGCCCGTGATGCGTCAGTCCGGTCAAGACGGTGCGGGCAAGTCGGACGTTGTCGAGTAGTGGGGTCGCCGCCAGGTTCGGGCAGTGCTGGCGTTGTCCGTAGATCAGGGTGCGCTCGGTGGCCGCTCCGTGCGCCACAACCCGGTACGGCCAGCTCGCCGTCTCGTCATCGGGCGCGGGCAGTAGCCGGTCGAGGGCGGCCATCACCTCCCTGGCGGGTGGCGCGTCGGCGAGCATCGCCGCCGTAAAGCCGACCGCGCGCTCGCGCCAGGTCACCGGTATGCCCGCAGGCGGCTGGATGAGCGACTCGAACCTGTCGATCTCGACCAGGGCGCCGCTGCGGAATTCGAGCTTGGTCGCGGCGACCTCGATCGGTTCCGGCGAACGTCCGGCCGGGGTAAGTCCTTCGAAGTCGAGGACCAGCAACCGGGTCCGTTGCATCCTGGGATCGCCGCCGAGATCAACCAAGCTCATTGCTAGTGCCCTCCGAACGGGGGCATCGGTGACTGCCGAGACCCTGCCGCCTGTACGCGACGCGTCTGCGGTCGGCCCTGGTCGCTGGCCCACCCGTTCCGATGAAATCCAGTCACCGCAACACCTTTCGGGTCCGCGCAAACTATTTCGGTCGTGGCACGCCCCACTACCTTGGCCACATCCACACGCCGTTTCGTCGCGACGTTGGGACGTCGGGCGACGTGTCTGGCGGGAAGGGTTAGGCCGCGGGCGACCAGGACCAGGGGCGGGGCCCGTTCCGGCCGCGTAGGCAGGAGACACGGAGTACGGCTTCCCGGTGCGCGCGGGGGTTCTCGGCGGCGTGTTGGGCGAGGTAGCAGGTCATGCGGAGTTCGCGGATATCGCGCAGGAGCGCGAATCCGTCCCAGGTGGTGACGTCGTGGCCGTAGCGGTGGCAGAAGTCGCGGTACTCGTCCGCGGTGATCCAGGCAAAGCTGGTGTGCTTGATGGCGGTGGAGACGAGGTCCCATTCGGGTGGGCCGATCGAGGCGCGTTCCAGGTCCAGCAGCACGACCTGGTTGTCGTTGGTGGCGACGACGTTGCCGACCCAGGCATCGCCGTGCAACACGGTGTGCGGCAGGCCGGCGGGGAGGTGGTTGTAGCTCTCCTGCAGGGTGGCCAGGTGCTGGTGCAGCCAGGCGCGGTCGTCGTCGGTGAGGCTGGTCGCGGCGGTGATGCGTTCTTTGAGCCGGACGAACGGTTCCAGTGCGGAGAACGGGTGCTGCCCGGTGACCGGCAGGTCGTGCAGGCGGCGCAGAGCCGTCGCGACCTGAGCGGGGGTGCCGTTGTGGTGGGCGGGCAGCTCGTGCCAGAAGGTCACCGCACGCCCGTGCGCCTCGATGGGTTGGCCGAGGTCGTCGAGGGCGCGGACGGCTGGGATGTCGTGGTCGGCGAGCCATCGGGCGATGCGGACTTCCCGGGTGGCGGCGTCGAGCTGGCCGGCGCGGGCTATGCGGGCGACGATGCCGCCGGGAAGGCGGAAAATCGCGTTCTCTCCGAGCCGGATGGGCTCAGCGCCCCGCGCGTCGATGCCCGCCTGGTCGCAGGCGTCGCGCAGAATCTCTTCGGCTTCCTCGGTTCCGGTCGTGGTCACGACGCGGCGACCACCGTGTGGATGCGCTGGCGCAATGCGGCGACCTCGGGTGTGCGGCTGTGGCGGTGGGCGTAGCGGGACAGCTCGCGCAGGTCGTCGGCGGCCCGGCGGGAGCGGACGGTGCCCGCGGCGTCGAGCGCGGCCTGGCCGATGACGGCGGCTTCGGCGGGGTCACCGGTAGCCATGGTCAGCGTGGCCAGCTTGGTCTGGGAGATCGCGCGCGAGCGGGCGTAGGCGTCGGTGTGCCCGGTGACGGCGTCCGAGAGCCGCGCGGTGGCGTCGAGCGGCCGGTGCCCGTGGATGGCGAGGTCGAACAGGGCGTGGCCGGTGTCGCCGACGTGCTGGGCATGGTCGTAGTAGGCCATCCAGGGTGGATCGTTGGCCGGGGTGGCGTGGGCGAACTCGTCATCGGCGCGGCCGACGGCGGCGAGGGCGTCGCGGGTGCGGCGCATCTTGGCCAGCGCGCGGGCGTGGGCGGTGTGCAGCATCGCCCGCTCGGTCGCGGTGAGCCGGTCGGCGCGTACCAGGGCGTGCTCGATCCAGGTCAGCCCCTCGTCGGGTTTGCCGATCCAGATCGCGTGCCGCGCCATCGAGGAGAGGATCTTGGCGCGCAGGTGCCAGTCTCCGGCCTCTTCGGCGCAGGCGAGGCCGAACTGGAAAGCGTGGGTGGCGTCGTCGTGGGCGTAGGCGTCGAAGGCCATGAACCCGCAGGTGTGGGCCAGGTAGCCGATCGCGCTGCGCAGCGGACCGCGCAACGCCTCGTCGCAGCTGGCGTCGAGCAGCCCGGCTGACCAGTGCAGCTGAGCTTGGACGGCTTCGCGTGCCAGGCCGCCGCCGTAGGTGTGGTCCCAGCCCGCGAACACCTTCGCCGCGGTGGCGATCTGGCCGATCTCGGCGGTGCCGACCCGGGCGGGCACGGGGGTAGGTTCGCTGCCCTGCAGCCGGGCGGCGACGGGAGCCAGTGTCAGCGCGCCAACACCGAGGCCAACGCTGCGTAGAAACTGCTTGCGGTCCACGTCTGCCAGCTTTACCACCGCGCGCCGCCGGTTGGTGAAGCCCAGCGCGGCATCGGTGGAGGCCCCCAGTACAGCTCGCAGCGCTTCCCGGTAGAGCGCGCTGGGCCAGCGGATCACGCCGCGTTCGAGCTTGCCGATGTAGTTGGCATCAGTCACGGCCTGCGTCTCGTGGTGCACCGCGATGTGCTGATTGACCAGGTCAGCAAGCTCCTGACGAGACAGGCACTCGCCCGATTGCGTCGGAGACTCGGTGCGTTCCCGAGCCTGCCGGAGCTGATCATTGTCCATTGGTGCGGGCCGCCCTCCCACGTGGTGACCTGCCCCATCCTGACACAGCTCGTGGTCAGCTCAACACCATCGGTCGACAGGGGAGGATGGCAACCCTCCCCGAATCCTCCCCTTGACATCCTGCGTCCGCGCCTTGGCCTCGCAGTGGGCCCGGGTCAGGGTCGAACCATGGCAGAAGTGATCACCCGGCATGCCCACGGTCCACGCCGCGCCAGAAGCACCGTCGATCGCCAGAGCTGGTCAGCGGCGGGCACGTCGACGGGGTCGGCGCGGGGCGCGTGAACCGTGGCGGAAGGCTGGCGGGACTGTGTAGCCGTCGTGGTCGCGCTCGACAGTCCGATCGGCCGGATGGCCGAGGTTGTCGACCAGGCAGCTCGCCATCGCCCACCGCCCGATCAGCCTTACCTCTGCCCGTGCTGTTCGACCGATCCGTGGCCATGCAGCTTGTTCGACGACGCGGCCAGACGACTGCTGGCCGCCGGGTTGCGCCTCGCCGAGTTCGTGCCGAGCGAGCTGCACGAGCGCCTCTGGCCCCAGCGGCAGCGACGATATCCGGACGAGTAGAAGGAGCCATTCCGATGGACGAGGTACTCACCGCCACGCTGCGGCGGGCTGTCGTTGACCGCCTGGACTACCTCGAGGTCCTGGCCGCGACAGGCGACACGCCTTCCAAAGCCGCCTTGGCCGAAACGGAAATCGCCCGGTTGACCACCGCGTGGCGGCAGTTGCTCGACCAGCACGCACTCGACGCCCGCGGCCAGTGCGCCCGCTGCTCGCGCCGATGGCGCCACAGCGAGTGCACCGTGTGGGAGACGGCCCACCAGCAGCTCATCGGCGACGACGCACCGTCCGGCACTGATCAAGCCGGACGGCACCGGCAACGCCCCGTGACGCCCGCGCGGCAGCTCGCCGGAGGATGATCACCTCGATCCGGTACGGAACTTCCCGCACGGAGGTCACCGGCCACCGGCTGAGCCGAGCATTCCTCGGCGGCAAACGAGGACATGTTCCCAGGCAAGGGTTTTCACGAGAAATCGAAACCCTTGGCATCGTGGCTCTAGCCCAACTCGGTCTCTACCGTCTGCCGGTACAGCAGCTCGTACAGGTGTGCGCCCTTAATGAGGACCGAGGCTTCGACGGGGCGTTCGTTGTCGCTGTAGATGACACGCAACTGCCGGATCACCGGCGTCCCATCAGGGAGGTCCAGCGTCTCGGCTTCCTCCACCGTCGGGGGGCGTGCCGAAATCCGGTCGACGAAGGTCCGCTGAGGAAGGCCGAGGTCGGCGAGGGCCTGGGGTGCGCCGCCGCGGATTTTCGCGGCCTTGGCCAGGCTGCTGGTGGCGGCAATCTCGGCGGGATAGTACGACGCGGACAATTCCACGGGCTGCTCGTCGTGGAAGAGGATTCTGGTGCGGACGATCGCGGAAGCGCCCGGCGCCAGTTGCAATCCGTCGGCGATGTCCGCGGGTGGGACGACGTTGTCGACGTTGAGCAACTGGTAGCGGAACCGGCCTGGTTCAGGCTTGATATAGGCGGAGGCGTCGATGATGAACGGCTGCCGATCGCGGACGTAGACGCCTTTGCCGACGCGGCTGTCGAGGAAGCCTTCGTCCTTGAGCGCCTTCAGTGCGTGCTGGATGGTGGCGTTTGCTGCGCCGTACCGCTCGACGAGTTGCGCGGTGGACGGCAGTTGCGTACCTGGGCTCAGCTCGCCGCGCATGATGAGATCGCGCAGTTCCGCTGCGATCTGCTGATGCCGGGGCCGGATGTCACGGGTGCGAGGCAAGTCCGACTCCTGGAGACGCTGTCAGGGCGGTCATGGCGTCAGCTCGTATCGCAACCGTCGCCCGTCCGCCATCATCGTCATCACGCTGGCTTCGACGGGCAGATCGTTCTCGGTAACAAGCGCGCGGGCGAGCAGCAGCACACACGACGGGTCGTCCAGCTCCAGCACGGCCCGTTCGTCTGGTGTGGCCAAGCGTGCGCTGACGTCTTCGCGGACGCGGCGAGGCGGATGTCCGAGGTCGGCCAGGAGAGCGACAGCACCGCCGGGGATCTTGCGGGGCTCGGTCAGCCTGGTGCCCCGAGCGATGTTCGCGGGGTAGTACGAGTCGACAAGCTCGACCGGATGGTCGTTGAACAGCATGAGGCGGCGTCGGACGACCACCGCTTCGCCCTCATTCAGGCCCAGCATGTCGGCGACCGTCGCGGAGGCGACCATCTCGTCAACACTCAGCAACCTTTGAGTTCCCGTGCCGCCACGCTGTGCCGCCTCGGCGCCCCAGGCGTCGCCCCGTTGGCCGCTCACGTAAGGCATCGACACGCTCGTCCACGGGCCGGCGCTCGCCATCGCTCGCCCTCCTTGTGTCTCGCGGTGGGAGGTACTCCCACCGTCGACCTTAGTCGTAAGGCAGCAAGGCCACGCTCGACGCTCATCCATCCACCTTGTCACCTTTCTGATATCGCAGTAAGGTTCACTTGTAGTGAAGGTACTACAGATCGTCACCGACTCCGTTCGACCCCCAACCATTCCGGCCGCTGCGCCATCCGGGCCGGCAAGACAGTTCGGCCGCCCGCGCACATCGTCCGAGTGCCGTTCGGCATGACCGAGGAAGGAGGGCTACATGAAGGCCACTGAGGAGAAGTGTGTGGCGGACGGCCAGATCACCATCTCGCAGTCGTTCGGCTTCAGCGCCAGCCACGAACTAAGGCAGCTACCGGCCAGTCACAAGTGTCGCCGCAATCACGGCCACAACTACACGGTGACCGCCTCGGCGCTCGTGCACGATGACGGCCCCGGAGACCTGTCGCCACTCGGGGACCATCTGGCCGCGACGTTCGACCACCGGTTGCTCAACGAACAGGTCACCTTCCATCCGACGAGCGAGCTTCTCGCTGCACACCTTGTTGAGTGGTTCCGGGACAACATGGAATCGGCAATGCCGATCACGCTGGTCGAGATGGTGGTGTCGGAGACCGCGACCACGTCAGCGCGCTGTGACGGCGTCACCGGCGAGGTGACGATCTCGAAGACCTTCAAGACCAGGCACGGCGACGTCGCGCTGGTACTGGGGGCGGACGGACTCAACGAGGTTGGGTTCATCACCGATTTCGGTGACCTGCAGCCGTTCGGAACGTACCTCCAGGCGTCTGACGCCGACGCGGGGCTACGTGCTGCTGGCCCTGCACTGGTCGCCCACCTGGCTGGCTGGTTCGTCGACAACGTCGAGCCGAAGATCCGCGGTCGACTCGTATCCCTACGGGTCGACTCGGGGACGACCACCGGCCTGTGGGAACGAGGCGATGCGTCGTGAGTACCCCGGCTTTGCCTCTCGAACGGGTAGAGGGTTCCGCGATTCTCACGGAGAAGTTCGAGTCGTTCCAGGGCGAAGGCCCGTGGACCGGGCAGCGCTGCGTGTTCGTCCGGTTCTCCCGGTGCAACCTCCGGTGCAGCTTCTGTGACACCCCAGAAAGCTGGGACTGGAGCAGATACAACCCGGCCGAGGTCAGCGACAGAGTCCCCATCGCCGAGTTGGTGTCGTGGGTGCGCGAGCGCGGCGTGGACATGATGGTGATCACCGGCGGGGAGCCGATGTTGCAGCAGCCCGCCATGACCGCCCTCGCCCGCGGCCTGGCGAACGTGCGGGTACAGGTCGAAACCAACGGCACGGTTGCGCCCACACCGGAACTTGCCTCCTTGGTCGATCTCTGGGTGGTGAGTCCGAAACTCGCGAACTCCGGAATGACCTACTCCACCCGAATCAAGCCCGGTGCCCTCTCGGCGTTGACCACGACAGACCGCGCGGTGTTCAAGTTCGTTGTCACCGAACCCGATCGCGACCTCGACGAGATCGCCCGGCTCGTCGAGGAGCATCAGCTGGCTCCGGTGTGGGTGATGCCGGAAGGCACCACCCAGGAGAAGGTTCTGGCCGGTATGGACGCGCTCTACGGCCCGGCCACTGATCGCGGGTGGAACGTCTCCACCCGCCTGCACATCCTGACCGGAGCGCGGTGACACCAATGCCCAGACCGAGCGTTGGATCGCGCGGTTTCCCACGTCAGCGCCAAAACCCAGTGACCTCCGCGCGCCGGGGCACTACGAGCCGCCGCTGCTGACGTCTTTGACCTATTTACCGAACCCGGAAGCGAGGCGAAGTCCGTGACCAACACCCTCGACAGGCTGGCTTCCAGCGACAGCCAGGATCTGGTGTCGCCGGGCCCGGTCGACACCGAGCGCGTTGCCGATCTTGTCGGCCAGCTCCTCGCCGCGATCGGCGAGGACCCCGGACGGGAGGGCCTGTCGGACACGCCGGCCAGGGTCGCCGCGTGGTGGAGCGATTTCTTTTCCCCGGACCCGTCGTCCGCGCCGACCTGCTTCACCGAGCCGCACCTGAGCGGCCAGTTGGTCGTGATCGGCGGTATATGCGTCTGGTCGCTGTGTGAACACCATCTGCTGCCGATGAACCTGGACGTCGCAGTCGGTTACGTACCGGAGGGCGAGGTGATGGGCCTGTCGAAGTTCGGCCGTATCGCACAGCAGTGCGCCGGTCGTCTTCAGGTGCAGGAGCGCTTCACCCGGCAAGTAGCTGACGAGATCGCCGTCGTGATCGGCAGTACCGACGTGGCGGTCGCGGTCCGCGGCACCCACCTGTGCATGAGCGCGCGGGGCGTGCGGATGGAGGCGGCTCGTACCACCACTCTGGAGGCCCGCGGACGGTTCGAGAGCGATCCTGTGCTTTCCCAACAGTTCCTCACTCTCACCACCGACAGGTGGAGGGTCGCCTGATGGCCAAGAGCATCGCCTTCTCCGCGATCGCGCCGCCCGACTACCTGGATGCCTTCGTCGCGCAGGAGCCCGCCAGCGTCCACCACGTGGCGGCCCAGCGTGTTCTGACTGACGCTGCCTATCGCGCGTTCTTCCACCGCGAGGCGCAGCGGGGCGCGGAGATCATTGTCGACAACGGGGTCTTCGATCTCGGCCACGCCCTGCCGGCCGCCGACCTGATCGCGGCGGCCCGCGCGGTCGAGGCCCGGGAGATCATCCTCCCGGACGTCATGCGCGACGGGCTTGCCACCATCAAGGCCAGCGACGAAGCCGCCCGCGAGATCCTCGATCTAAGCGACGAGTTCCGCTTGTGCGTCGTGCTGCACGCGGCAGACGATCACGAGTGGCTGCACTGCTACGACTACTTCGCCTCCAGCAACTACGTCGGAGCGCTCGCGCTACCGGCCTCCCGGCGTCCCGCGCCCGAAGACCAGCTCTGCCGCACCCGCTGGGCGGCCACCCGGTACCTGGAAGACCACGGCATGACCGAAGACGGCATCGTCTATCGGCTGCTCGGCCTCGGCCGTACCGGGCACCTCGAACTCGTCGAACAGCGCGAGCACGAATGGATCGCCTCGGTCGACGGCGCCGCGCCGGTCATCCTCGGCGCGATGGGCATCGAGATGCTGCCCGGCGGCCCCTACGAGAAGCCCAAAACTCCTCGGATCGAGGACCTGGGCCCCATCCCCGAGGAACGGTTCGACCTGATCCGACGCAACATCGCAGTCGTCCGCGAGGCGGCCGGCAGCAGCGTCCGTATCCCGGAGGCCGCCCGATGAACCTGCTCGCCAATGCGGTCCTGCCCGCACGCCCCGACTCAGCGTTGCGCAGTTCTCCCATCGCGGTGGACGGGCACACGATGGCCCCGGACCGCCTTCTGCGCTACCTCCAGATCAAGGTGCACCACCTGATCCAGGACCACGACTGGGACAGCATTCACGTCGTCGGCAGTTACGACCGCCAAGCGGTGATCTCAGAGCACGAGAAGACCGGCAAGCTGTTCAACTTCGAGCGCCCCACCGCCGAGGTCCGCGGCCGTGACCTGATCGTCAAGGCATTCCCCGGTGCCGACTACGTCCACCACTACGCGCTGATCATCGCCACGTACCTGTCCATGATGGGGAAAACGGCCGACACGGTCACCTACGAGTTGCCCGACCCGACGTTGTCCCGCGAGGCGGTGAGGAAGCTCGACCTCGAACTTGACGGCGACCTCGTGATCGTCGGTTGGGGCCTGGCGCACCTCGCCCCGCCGGACGGTGTGTGGAACCACGGGCACGGCTACGCCTGGCAACGCACAGAGATCCACGGCCGCAGGGTTGTCTACCTCGGTTTCCTGCACAGCATCTGGGGCGACGTCGCCGGGCGCGTGGTCACGCGCCTGGCGGGTCTCGGCGCCCGAGACGTCGTCTACGTCGGCAAAGTCGGCGCCTTGAACCCCGACATCGAGCCCAACACGCTACTTGCCAGCGGAAACACAAGCCTCGTAGGCGGAAGCCTCGTGACGTGGCCCGACTTCTTCGGTGACTTCGCCACCGCTCAACCGGGCGTGCACAGCGGCGTCCACGTCACCTCACCCTCGATCCTGCTGGAGAACCGGGACTGGCTGACCGAGTACGCCGAGCACGCCTTCGTTGATCCGGAGATCGGCCCCATGGGGGTGGCAGCACGCGATGCCGGGATCGATTTCGGCTATCTGCATGTCATTTCCAACAACCTCGCTCGCCATTACGCCGCGGACTTGTCCAACGAGCGTCATCGCGACGTTGTCCGGCGGCGTGCTGTCCTAATTAGACAGATCCAAGACATCATCGCCGACCGACTGGCCACCCGGCCGATCTGAACCCCTTGGAGGAGAATCACATGACGAACGCGGCACCTTTCTTCAACCCTGCGCGCGGGCGGGAGATCACGGTGGTCGGTATCGACGGCGCGGGCAAGTCCACCCTCGCCGCCCGCCTGCACCAAGCGCTCAACGAGGCCGGCCACGAAACGATCCTGATCGGCAAGCACAGCACCGAAGTCCCGATGGACCCGGAGTTGTCCGCCTACGTCGATCGGCTCAACGCCCTGGTCTATCGCCGCGACTCCCGCGTCGCCCAGGCGTGCGGTGACCACTACTGGCTGCTGGCGTTGGCCGCCTGGTACACCCTCCAGGACAAACTCGTCATCCAGCCCGCTCTCGCCGCCGGAACACACGTGATCCTCGACAACGCCCACCACAAGATCCTCGCTCGCTACGCGGTGAACCCCGACGTCTCCACCAGCCTGGCCGAGCAGGTCTTCGCCCACCTCACCGAACCGGACCTGGTGTTCTTCCTGCGCATCAGCGCCCGCGACGCGCTCGCCCGCAAGGGCGAATTCAGCTCCCTGGAAACCGGCCACTCCGGCGGCGCGGACGAGGACTTCATCCGCTACCAGGACACCGTTCTTGCGAAGCTGCGCGAGCACGAGCAGCGCGGCGGATGGCTGTCGATGGACGTGACCGACATGGACCGCGACGCGGTCTTCAAGACCGCCGCCGACGCGCTCGCCGACCGCCTCCAGCTCACCATCTGACCGACCGCAGCCACCACGAGGAACGCACCATGCCAGTGACCCGACCGACCGACGGCGAGTACGTGTGCCACGGCATCACCTGGGCGACAGGAGATCCCCGGCTGCTGCTCGCCCCGCTGCCCGACGGGCCGCTGGTCTACGCCGAGATCATGAACCAGCGACTCGGCTTTGCGGTTGGTACTGGCCGGTGGTGCACCGGCCGGTACCAGTTCGCCGACACGGTGCGCGTCGAGGCCGTCGCGTGTCCCGACCGCGCGCCGACCGAGCAGGGCGACCAGTGCGCCCGGTGCTTGCGCCAGGACGAGTTCCGCTTCGCCCACCAGTTCCACCAGGACGGCAACGTCCCCGAGGCCCTGCGCCAGTACATGGACCAGCTGCACTGGCTCTACCTCGCCACCTTCGCCGACGGCGCCACCAAGGTCGGCACCGCAGCCGAACCACGCAAGCAATCCCGCCTCGACGAACAAGGCGCCCTGATCGCCACCTACCTGACCAAGAGCCCCGACGGCCGCGCCGTACGCCACCTCGAAGACGCCATTACCCGCGGCCTGCAGGTGTCCCAGACCGTCCGAGCCTCCACCAAGCTCAAGGCGCTGGCCAACCTGACCGACCTGTCCACCGCGAGCGCGACCCATGACCACCACGTCTCCCGCGCCGCGGACGCGCTCGCCGCGATGAACACCCCGGCAACGCTGGAGAAGTGGACTCCTCCTGCCGAAGGCGACCGAATGCGGACCGCCAACGGTGTGCGGATGCTGTATCCACACGACCTGCGCGACGGTGAGCACGGCTTCACCGTCGTCTCGTGCATCGGTACCCAGGTGCTGGCCGTCGCGGACGGTGACGACGAGGTGAACTACGTGCTCGACCTCGGCACCCTCAAGGGCCGCCGCATCACGCTCGGCCCGTTCACCTCGCCCGCCGCCGCAGTCCAGAACTCCCTCTTCTAACCAACCCGGCCGGCTCGTCGCGTCCGTCCGCCAAGAGTCTGGCCTCCACCCCCGGAAGCGAGGTACCCGCGATGGCACCCCTGGACGCCCTTCTCGGCTGGAACGAGGACACCACCGCAGAGGCGTACGCCGCCTTCACCCGTGCCTTCCCCATGTACGCGGCCACCAGCCGAGACCTTGCCCGCCGCGCCGATCTCACCGACAGCCGCCTGGTGGTCGACCTCTGCGGCGGAGCCGGCGCGACCGCGGAGGCAATCCTCGAACACGTCCCGATCGACGCCCAGGTCATCTCCCTGGACAATGCCGCTGCCATGCAGCGCGTTGGCCGACGGACCCTCGCCGACCCGCGCCTGACCTGGGTCACCGCCCCAGCCGAAGACCTGGCCGACCACGTTCCCGGCGCAGCGGACGCCGTGGTGTGCAACTCCGCGATCTGGAAAACCGACGTGCCACAGGTCTTCGCCGCCGTCCATCAGGTCCTACGACCCGGCGGCCGGTTCGTGTTCAACGTCGGCGGCGGCTTTGCCGGGGTCCGCCACCCCGACGAGACCAGCGTGCGCACCGGACCGTCGCTGAATACTTTGATCCGTCAGGTCGCGGCCCGTGACTACGGCTACGCCCCGCCTCCAGCCGCCGAGGCAGGTCCCAAGCTGTCCGTGGACACGGTCGCCGAGCACCTGTCAGTCGCCGGGCTGACCGTGCTCGACACCGAGGTCGTCGCCCAGCACAGCACAATGGCCGAGAAGAAGGCGTGGCTGTCGATTCCGGTCTTCGCTCGCCCCGAGCGGAACTTCACCCACGTTCAGCGGATGGACATCCTCGACAAGGCGTACTCGCTGACCACGCCCGACACGCCCACCGTGACGAGCTGGCTCGTTGTGGTCGCACAGCGACCGGGGGAACAACGTTGACCGCCCCGCCTCCGACGAGTAGCCACGTCAGCGGAACAAAGTACTGCGACCACGCGGCCGTCGGCGTGCTCATCTCCTCACCGGACGGGCTGCTGGTCTTCGAACGCGCAAGGCCCCCGGCGGGCATCGCGCCGGTCGCCGGTCATGTCGACCAGCACGGCGGCCCCGAGCAAGCTGCCCACATTGAGGTCGCCGAGGAAGTCGGCCTGACCGTCACCTCACTTCACCTGCTGCTGAGCGCATGGCGGCCCAACCACTGCCGCCGGCCGACCAGCGACCACGTGGGCCATCAGTGGTGGATCTATCGGGCCCAGACCTCTGGCCCGATCCGGCCTTCCGCCCAAGAGGTGCGCGCACCCCGATGGCTGCACCAGGACCAGCTCCAGCAGCACGCGCACCGCACTGCGGCCTACGCCGAAGGGCGGCTGAGCGAGGAGCAGTTCACCGCGAACCCCGGCTTGGAGCCGGTATGGGTTCGATTCCTGCACGAACTCCAACTCGTGACGCTGCCCGACGACATCCTGAGTCTGATCGACAAGGTCCTCTGACCGTGCACCGGCAACGGGCCTCAGTGCGCCCCCACTACGTTCCCCACCGCCAATCGGCGCACGTACGCGCGGATACGTTCGCGGTCCTCGGGGAACACGCTCTCCCACGTCTCGTCCAGGTCGACCCACTTCGATGGCTGCCCGGTCTCCCCGCTGAGCGGAACATCACGGCCGACGACGGCGCCGTAGGACAGGCTCAGCGTCGGTGCCCAGTCGGCACGGAAGGAGCGGACAGCCACCGCGGCCGGCACAGGCAGCAGTTCGCCCGCTACACCGGCCTCCTCCACGAGTTCACGGGCCGCAGCCGCCCGCGGCGTCTCGCCCGGCTCGACCTTGCCGCCAGGCGGTACCCATCCACGCACGCGGTGCCGTACGAGCAGGACGTGGCTGTAGGCCGGGTCGGTGACCCAGACCTCGGCCGCGAGCGGCTCGATCAGCGTCTGGTGGGCGTGGAGCCACGTCTGGGCGTCATCGAACTCCATCGCGGCAAGGCGAGCATCGGCGACCGCCGCTTCCACGGTCAACTGGTCAATCACCTGACCCAGCCTAAGCCTACGTCGCAGCCGCCACGGACATTGCAGAGAGCACCGCCCGCCGTGTCTGAGCCCGCTAATGACCGCTCTGAAGGCTGGATGCCCCCGGATGATGGAATCGTCGGCGTCGAGTCGCCATGTTCATGCAGGTCAAGCCAGGTAACACCTCGTTCACACGCGATCCGACCGCCAGCTTACGGCGACCCCGACGCAGAGGCTCGCCGCTGCGGAGATCCGGGCGATGACGCGCATCGGTCTGCCGTCATGGGAGTCGCGGATCCCGGTCCCATCCTCAGCCCGAGCGGGGGCACCCGGGCCGTAGCGCCCCGTTCGCTCCGCTCCAGCGGCGCGCGGGTGCCATATCCGCACGCGAAGTTACAGTGTCAATGGGTTCGTTCGAGTCCGGGTGAACGAACCCGCCCTCGGGGAGGCCAGTCATGGCGCACATCACCAGCACGCACCCGTGGTGTCCCTCGCTGGACACCACCCGAGCTGGGGTAGCCCGGGTGCGGGACGCGGCGCTGGGCGGCAAGGACAACTACGCCATCGATCGAGAACTGCTGGCCGAACTCGAACACGCCGCCCCCGGTTTCGCTGATCTCGTGCGGGCCGAGCGTGCCTGGCACACCCGCGCGGTGCGCTACCTCGCCGCCAGCGGTATCGACCAGTTCCTCGACTGCGGCGTCGGCTTGCCCGCTCAGATCGACAACACTCACGAGATCGCCCAGCGCCACGATCCCGAAGCCCGGGTGGTCTACGCCGACGCCGACTGCATCGTGGTGGCTCACGGCCGCGCCCTGCTGCAAGACAACGACCGTGTACTGGTCGTGCAGACCGACTACACCTACCCCGAAGAACTCTTGCCCGCTGCGGGCGCCCTGCTCGACTTCAGCCGGCCGATCGCGGTGTTGCTGACCGATACCCTGCACCACGTCGACGACGACGCACATCCCGACAAGCTCATGGCCACCTACCGCGACGCCCTCGCCCCCGGCTCCGCCGTCGCGGTTAGCCACTGGTTCGACCCCGAAATCGGCGCGGGACACGACGCCGCCCGCGCTCTCGAAACCGCGTGGCAAACCCGCTGCCCCGGCTCCGGCCGCTATCGCACCCGGACCGAGATCGACGCTCTCCTTGACGGCCTGCAACTCCTGCCCCCCGGCTTGGTGGCGCTCGACGACTGGTGGCCCGACGGCCCTGCCCTGACCACACCGGCACCGACCCGCGCGCTGGGACTGGCCGCGATCGCCACCAAGCCCTGACTGACCTCGAGAGGGGCTCACAACCTCCGTTGACACGCGGGCGTCGGCGGATTAGCAAGCTGGTGGCATGCGGCGCAGAGCTGAGTCTCCGGAGGGATGGGTGCGTCGACGAGGCCGACGCGTCCGCATCGGGTCATCGCGGCGGTGTGCTCGTCGGCTTTGGCCGGCACTGGCCTGTCGGCGATGACGTGGACGAGGTGCGGTGTGTTGTATCCGATGCATAGCCGGCCGGGTGTAGCCGTCGCGAGCGGTTGTGCCCTCGGCGGACGTGGCGGGTCGAAGTCGAAGGTCGGCCAGATTGGCGGGCCTTCGTCGATCGGGGAATCTGCGTGGCTGGTGGGTGGTGGTCGTAGCTGGTGGACGGTGGCCAGATCCGCCGTGTCGGCAGGCGCCGGGTGACCCCGTGCGGTGTTCGCGGTCGTGCCGGAGGAGTGCCCGGTGCGTTTTCTACGGCCGGGTGGACGGATCTGGACCCCGGCGCTGACCAGGAGCGCACGGATGGTCTTGACGGACATCCTGTAGCTGCGGGCAAGGCTCTGCAGGGACGCCCCGGCCTCGTAGCGGACAGCCAGTCCCGGTGGCGGCAGTTGCATGCCAGGGCGCCGGGCAGCGGCGCTGGCGGCCCGGCTGCCCGTCACCGGCCCGGGATGCCGGTATCGGGGACGCGGACGGCGGCGAAGTGTAGGAAGGGGTCCTCCTGGTTGACCGGGACCGGGTCGAGTCCGGTCAGCCAGCTGCGAAGTACGAACGCGGGACGGTCGGTGAGTGGCTGGCCGATGCCGCGGTAGAGGTTCAGCGCGGCCGACAGGCGCATGCGGTCGCCGGGGTCGTCGGGGTTGGTGAGGTGGGAGAGCGCGAGGTAGCTGCCAGGGGCGAGGGCGTCGCGGTAGCGGGCGAGGATCTTGCCGGGGTGGTGGTCGTCCGGGACGTGGTGGAGGACGGCGGTGACCAGCAGGAGAACGGGTTGGGTCAGGTCGAGGGTGGCCTGCACCTGCGGGCTGGCCAGGATCATGTCCGGGTCGCGCAGATCTGCGTTGAGCACTGCGGCAGCGGGGTTGGGCTGCCGTTCGAGGGCGATGCCGCAAGCGTTGGTGACGACGGGGTCGTAGTCGACGAAGACCGCACTGACCCCGGGTGTGTCCGCGGTTCGGTAGTGCCAGGCGGGCCCGGTGGGCATGCCGCATCCGAGGTCCAGGATTTGCCGTACGCCGTGGTCGAGGGCGTGGTGCAGTGTTTCGGCGACGAAGGTGAGGTTGCGGCGCGCCATGACCGCGTGGGGCAGCACGAGGGCGAGTTGTTCGCCGAAGTAACGGTCGGCGGCGGTGTTGAAGCTGCCCCCGGCAGCCCAGTCGTAGGTCCGGGCGGTGTTGGGGTCTTCGAACCGGAGGAAGTTCGGCGTCAGCCATCGCGGAGCGGCGGTCGGTGGGCCGCTGGCGGGGTGGTTCATCGGCGTCGGTGTCCCGAAGGTGAGGTCGGTTAGGCCCGGGGTGCCGCGTGAACGACGCGCGGCACCCCGGGCGTGGGGTCAGGTGGCGTTGCCGGTGCGGGCGACGTGGTAGATCCAGTCCCGGAAGTCCGGCGAGCTGGTGTAGACATCCGGCGCGGTGCCGCAGAACTCGGTCGCCGCGCGGCTGGCGCCGCCGACGAGCTGCTGCACGCCGTTGACGGTGGCCAGGGCGGGCCCGCCGGAGTCTCCGTAGCAGCTGCCGTCCGTGCCCGAGGGATTGTCGGTGCATAGCTCGCCAACGGACATGGCCGCGTCCGCGCAGTGGGAGGGCGCGGTGACACGTGTGTCGAGCTGTTGCAGGTGCAGCGGCAGGTCGGCGCTGGTGCTGTCGGGCTCGGTCATGCCCCAGCCGTAGAGGCTGATCTTGCTGCCCCGACGGGCGGTGTCGCGCGCCAGTTGCACGGTCGGCTGCTGGAGCAGGTGATCGAGCTTGAGCATGGCGATGTCCGAGACCTTGTTCTTGGGCGCGCCTTGGGCCCAGTTCCAGCCGGGATGGACCACGATCTTGGTCACCATCGCGGTTTCTCCGCCGGAGAGCCGATCAAGACTGCCGACCCGGACGTGGAATGCCTTGTCCGCGGTCGGGATCGGCGCCGCGTCGGAGGCGAAGCGCCGGGCCGTGGACCTGTCAGCAGCACCTGCTGGCGGATCGGTGACGCAGTGCGCGGCGGTGACCACCCAGCCCCGGAACACCAACGCCCCGCCGCAGGTGTGGTAGTCGACGTACTTGGCGCCGTGCGCGGGCGCGTCGTACTGCAGCGAGGTGATACCGGCCGGCGCGCTCGTGGCTGGGTGCCCGCCGACGATCATCGGTCCGACCGGAGGCGGAGTATCGGCTACCGCTGCGGTCACCGGGGCGGTCAGCGCGGCGGCGATGCTCACCGTGACGGCTGCTGTGAACGACACGATCTTTCTGCTCACGAAGGTTGTCTTCCCATCTCTGAAAGAAAAGCGACGGTTTGTCCACAATGGATTCGTTGCGGTCCGGGCGGATCGGTGGCCCGCGGCCTGGATGGCTGAACGGCATCGGCGGCCAGCCCCGGCTACTCGACGACGTCTTCGCGTTCGGTCACCGCGTGTAGGGCGGGTTTGTCGTGTCCCGGCATGCCGGTCCGGCAGGGCTCACTGGGATTGTCGTTGCTGCCGCACGGGCCGAAGATCAGGCAACGGGAGATCTCGTTGGGGTGCAGCGTGCGCGCATGGTGCTCCAGCTGGACGAGCACGGCGGGGAAGACGCCGGTGTGCAGGCCGATGACGAGTGGTGTGCTGCGGTGACGAGCGCAGCCGATGATGGTGCCGCACGAGGTGAAGCGGACGATCCAGTGCTCACCGTCGCGGTAGAGGTCGCATTCGAGTTCGTTCAAGCCGATATCCGCCGCGGGGTACCGACGGTTGTCGTCGTTGAGAGCGTCACCGAAACTCGCGGGGTAGTAGAAGTTGGCGACGACGTCCGAGTCGCGATCGAGAATTGTCCAGCCGCGATAGGTAAACCAAGCGATCAGCGGATCGACGGTTCCGTCGTCGGCGGGCGGGCGCCCTTGGCGGCCGGTCCCGACGAACGGGTCGAGTACGTCCCGGACACGGGTCAGCATGGTGTCGAATAGGTGGAGCATTCGATGGTGGCCTTCCTTGGGGTGTCGGTGGGCGGTGCTGTGCGTGGCCTGCAAAGGGGCGATGGCCTTCGCGACTTCGGGCGGAGAGCGCGTGCGCTGTCGGCTGTACGGCAGCAGACACGTTCGTCGGGAATGAAGCCGTGAGCCTCGACCGTTGCAGTTAGTGCGGCTCGGGCGGACGTGTCCCGGACTCAGTGGCGTTGGCGTCGTTCGGTGGTGTGGGGCGAGAAGCGTGTCGTAGGTAGGGCCGGGTTCGTGGCCGTGCCGGTGGTGAGCGGACCGGGGGAAGCCGCAGCGTCGGCTGCTCGCGTTCCGGACTGGTAGCCCGGAGGTCGCGGTCGTGTACCGGCCAAGCCGGGGGTGGTGGGTGTTTCTGCTCGGCTTCGACGCGCGCGGCTATTGCCGCGACCGAGTCCGGGCGCTCGTTCCAGCGCCGTCGCCGACGGCGAGCGCGGGCTCGCACGACGAGTACGGTGCCAGCCAGCAGCAGCGCGGCCGAAAGGCCGACGAGGAGGGTCGGGCTCATCGTCAGACCGGTCGTCGTGGATCATGGTGCGCCCGTCCGGCTGGCGTCGGCGCGGCGTTCGGGAACACGTCCGACTGCGGCGAGAGTGTAGGGCGCGCGGGGGTGGCGGGTCTCCGCCAGCTCGGGCCAGCTCCAGTAGTGCCCGCGCTCCTCGGGCATCGGAGACACCGGCACGCTCATGTACGTGCTCCTGCCAGTTCGGCGAGATGCTCGGCGGCGCCAGCGAGATCCGACACCACGGCGACACGCGGTTCGCGGTGGACGTCGTCCGGGACGTCGACGTCGCGGGTGTTGACGAGCACGGCGGCCCGGCACCCGGCGGCGAGCGCTCCCCGGATGTCTTCGGGCACGCGGTCCCCGAGGTGCACGATGTCGCTGACCGGCACCTGGTGCTCGGTCGCGATCGTGGTCCAGCATCGGGGCTGGGGTTTGCGTGCACGCAGCTGGTAGCTGGTGTAGATCCCGGCGAGGTGCTGCCCGCACTGGTCAAGAAGGTCGCCCATTCTGGCGGGCCCGGCGATGCAGGAGACGTTCGACAGCGCCACCACCGGTGCCAGGGCCGCGAGGCGTTCCAGCGCGGCCAGCGTGCCGGGGTAGGCGGTGAACCCGCCTGTCGGCCATATCTGCGGCCAGTCGGAGGCGTTGATGAGCAACCGCTCGCGCACCAGCTCGGCGACCTCGTCGGTGAGTTCGGGCACGACGTGCAGGATGTTGCGGTCGATCTCGGCCGCGTTGTCCGGCGCCAGCGCGATGTCCCGCAGCACCTCCGCCGTGCCGGGGCGATCGAACGAGCCGAGGGTGTCGCCCACGTCAGTGGTGATCAGCACGAGGCACCTCGCACTCGACGACGTGCGGGTACGGCGAGGCGAGCCATCACCGCCGCCGCGATGACACCCAGAAGTTTGTGGAGCCCTTGGTCGAGGTCGGAGAGCGCCGTGCCCGGCCCGGACGTGTCCGGCTCGGAATCGGGCTTTCGCATCACGGTGGCGACCGCAATGAATGTGTCCTTGTGGTTGACCCGCTTCGCCAGCCACAACAGGAAACGACGACGGTCGATGATCCAGTGCGTCCCGAAGTTGATCACCGCACCGGCCAGCCGGGCACGCCACGGCAGGCGCAGGCCGAGAGTACGTGCGACGACCTCGGTGATGACCAGTTGCCCGGCCGCGTAGGTCAACACATGAGCCGTGGCCGCACGGCGCCCGACGACACAGGCCGGCACCGGGGTCTCATTCTCACGTGAGACCTCGGCTGCGGATTTGCCGTCGCTGGGGTACACCGGCTTGTCGCCGTGTAGTCCTTTGAGGACAGCGTCTTTCGGGCGCTGGAGCCAGCGATCCGCCCATAGATGCGACCCGTGGAACGCGCTGGCGAGTGCCCCGAACAGGGCGACCCGCTCCACGACACTGCCGGGGAGAGCCGCCGTGGTCATCCTGCTTGCTCCTGCGTACTGCGCGCTTCGTTATCGGAGCGCTGGTAGAACAGCTCGAGATAGACGTCCGCGTCTGCGTCGTCGGACTCGCGATCGACGCGGCGGGGCTGGTCGAGATCGACGCCCCACAGTTGAATCCCGCTCTGTACCGGATCGGCCAGCCATTCGGCAGCACCCGCGAACACCTCCGCGCAGTCGCGGCCTCTGAACGTCGTGCAGTCCACAGCGCCGCGTGCTGGTTGTCGGCGTGGCATACGAACCGAACCTTTCTTCTTCGAGATGACTTCGCATGTACGCGACCGGCGAGCGTCGGTTCTGCTCAACCGGCACCGGGGAGCGAGGAGGCGATGGACTCACCGCGGACGTCCGCAGCGGCCTGCTCAGCCATGACCGGTGTTCCGGTGGCAAGCAAGAATTGGCGCGCCGCCGAGACCACCGAATGACGGGCGGGCACGGTGTAGCCACCGGCGCTGGCACCGAAGCGCAGCCACGGCCCGAGCCGCGCCAGGTACGTCAGCCACAACCGCTCAGCGATCGCGGGAATATCGGCCTGCAACGTACGAGCGGCGTGCCAGGAGTTCAGCAGTGGCTCGGGCCAGCCCGCGGCAACGCCCGGTCGCGAAGCCACCACCTGGGCCGCCCGCGAGCACTGCGTCAGCATCGCGGTGAACACCTCCGGCGGGGGAAGCTGCCCTTTGACCAACCCGAGATCTGCCACCCAGGGCATCACCGGGGCCGGATTGCGTGCTGAGGAGGCGACCGACACCAACCGCAGCGCGGTCGGCAGCAGGGCGGACGCTTCACCCCGATCCACCGGATTCCGGTTCATCGACCGCGCGAATGCCTCCGGATGCGGAATGCGGGGCAAGGTCTGCCCGACATCCAGGCCGGCCTCGCGAATGGCTGCCAACAGACCCAGGCCGTGTCCGTGCTCCCAGCCCATGCGCATCAAACCCCAGGACGGTGACAGCACATCGGGCACGGCGTCGCCGGACAGCACCAGCGTGCGGGCTTGCGGGTCCACCAGCGTCAAACCCAGCGAAGGCGCGCACAGAGGTCGCAGTACGTGGATGGCCAGCAGACGCTGCCACCACGGCGCGGCCAACGGGCTGCACACAGCTCCCGGCCGCTCTTGCTCGCGCAGCCTGCGCAACGCCGACGCGAGCCGTGACTCCGCGGCCGGTGCCTCAAGATCCGCAGGCACGATCGGATCGGCCAGCACCACTTCCTCGGCGCCGACCTGAGCTGCGTGTCGCAAGCCTCGCGCCACGGCGGCACCCCACCCAGCACCCGGCAGCGTCAGTTCAACACGCGACCCCCACAACCGGGCGTTCTGGAACGCCACGCGCAATGTCTTGTCCGTCGGGACACTGGTGTCCACCAGCACGGTGCAGATCGGTCGGGAAAGCCCGGACGCCAACACCGCCCGCTCGGTGTGCTCGGCCACGAGCGCAACCGTGTCGCAATTGGCGCACGCCGGGAGCACGACCACCAGCGGTGGCGGTTCCTCGTTTCCCGTGAAGGATGGGACGGCGCGACCATCGGCGGGAGGGGGAGTCGTCGTGTCGCCGGATGGTCGTGCCGCCCCGCGCCCCACCTCGTTAGCCGACCCCGGGGGACGGGTCTGGCCAGGGCGAGATGAGGACGTCATTGGCCGGTCTGGAGCCGTCACGACATCTCTCGTTGCGATGCGCAACGGATTCGGGGATGTGTCACCACGCCGCCGCTCTCAGCGGCGACCGCGAGGTATCCGGAACGCGCAGAGGACCCTCCCCTGCTCGCGCAGAGGGTGATTAAGCGGTGTGAGAAAACGGGACCAGAGCGGGGGAAGCGGGCGACGTCGTCTTTCTCGCGCGTCACTTGGGGACGCCGCACTATCTCGCGTTCAACCCCTAACCGAACAGTCACTCTTCCCCCTTGGAGTAGGTCGTCTTGGCCCCGCCCGAACACAGGAGGCTAAGTGCAGGATGTCGCCCCGAAGTACCACCGAAGTGCCACAAGAGCGATCACGCACCTCTTCCTGCTAGCTTCGGTCGGGCCGGCATCTGTAGCAGCAGGCCGGGTTTGCTCGCTTGGCGTGCTCCTTTGACTAATCGCACGGGTAACGAGACTGCGAGCTTTGCGCTTGGCGGGCGGAAGTGGAAGTAGAAAGGCGTAGGACGCTTGTAGGTCGCAGAATTTCCACGCGCCTGGCCAACCCGCGGTCGGACCCCAGGCTGGGCTACAGAAAGCAGACTTCGATTGGTCGGCGCTGAACGACTTCAGACGGAAGGCTCTGCTCGCCGACGCTCACCATTCGAGCGGTGCGCGATCATAGAAGAGGCCGCCAGACGGGCCACCTTCAGGAAGCGTGGCAAGCCAGACCGGAGTGTCGGCCCCTTGTTGGACTGAACGCGGTGCATTCGGTCCTCCGAGGTCTGTTCTGACCCAGCCCGGCGATGCAGCGTTGACGAGAATTCCCGTCCCGCTCAAGCGGGCAGCGAACACACGGGTCAAGGCGTTTATAGCAGCTTTACTGACCCGGTATGCAGGTTCAGTCGCCCGGTTCAAATGATGCAACGACCCGAGGGTGCTGGAGATGTTTACGATGCGACCATAATTATTTTCGGTCATCGCTGGTACCACCGACTCGCACAGTCGCCAGGCTCCCAGTACGTTCACGTCCATGACGTTCTTGAATGCTTCGACGTCGAGCCGCAGCGCGTCATGATCCCCGTCAGATATTCCTGCATTGTTCACAAGAACGTCAATTCTTCCGAACATGCGGAGAACAGCTTGGACGGCTTCGCGCACGGAATCTGGCTGGGTGACATCTAGGGTGATCTCGCGGTAGAGGCCCGAGGCGGCGGATTTTTCTTCCACTGTGGATGATTCGGTGCCGTGGTTGCGCACGCCCGCGCACACCGATATTCCGCGAGCAGAAAGCTGATGGGCGATTTCCCGTCCGATGCCCCTGTTGGCTCCGGTGACAATGGCGACCCGATCTTGAGGAGGGGGCATATCAGCAAGCGATCCGTTGGAACTGTCGATCGAGTTTGTTAATCCGCGGGTCGCCTTTATAGCGATCGAGGGTGGCTCTGCCGACGCGTATTGTCTCGATTGATCGGACTGACTGGGTTTGGGCTGCGAGATCGATTGCGGTGGTGAAATCGCGGCACGCCATGTCGAGTTCGTTGGCATCGGCGTACGCCTGCCCGCTGCGGGCGTGATAGATCGTTCGGTCGCGAACGTAGTTGCTGCTCATCGTGCTCAGCGCGGAGTCAATCAGGGGCCTCGCGCGCGCGGGTTGGGACAAACTCACCCAGCAGGCGCCAGCCTGGGCGTCCAGCTCGGCCTGGTCGAAGTAGTAGATCCAGTCCGGGGCGTTGTCGGGGGCGGTATCGGCCGCGTCGAGATACCGCTCGGCGAGGTTGAGCTGGTGACCGCAGCCCCTTTCGTCTCCGGCGATGGCGTACGCCCGCGCCTTCCGGCTGGCAATCATGGCTCTCAGGCGGGCGTTACCGCTGCGGCCGAGGAAGTCTGATGCCGTGTCCAGGAGGGAGAGTGCGTCGTTCGGGCGCCCGTCGAGCATCACTTGGAAGCTCATGCAGGCGAGAACGTGGGCGCCGGCTTCGGGAGCGTTCGCCTCGACTGAGGACCGCAGCGCGGTGACATAGTGCTCCTGGGCGGCTGCATGTTGTGCTACGTCGAAGTGGAGCCAGCCGCACAGGCGAGCCGCTTCGGTGATGTGGGCGAAAAGGGTCCTGCCGGTTGTTTCGTCGTAGGTGGCGGTGTCCGCGAGGGACGAGAGCCAGCGAAGCTCGGCGCGAGCCAGGTGTCGAAGATCTGTGCCGCCGAAGACATCGTCTAAGTGGCGGAGTTCGGCGAGGCGGCTTCCCAGGCGGTCGAGGACCTCACGGCTGAGGTACTCCCCTCGCGTCTCAGGCGCCACGAGCGTCGCTGCTCTGGCTGTCGCCATATTTGAAGCCCACTCGGTGGCGACTCCGAGCAGGCTGGCACCCGAGAGGGTCAGAAAGCCGCGACGATCCACTCGATCTCCTGTCACCCAGCGAAGTACCTTCATGGTCCCGGCGATCGACCATGGCGGCTCGACCAGTTGCCCGTGTGTGTTGGTTGCGCACCACACCCAGGATGGCCATCCGCGCTCTGTGACAAGAGTGTGCGGGACGCCGAGCACCGTGGCCAACACGTGCTGCGATTCGTCGCTGGGCGTCTTCTTGCCCGACTTCCACTTCCATATGAGCTGCCGGTCTGCTCCCGATCGCAGCCCTTGGCGCGCGAGTTCTCCGCGGTAGGACGAGGCCAGCTTGTCAAGCGTCAGCCCGCGTTCGCGCAAGACGACGGCAAGGGGATGAAGATGGTCATCTTCTGCGGTGGTCATCGCGTCCTCCTTCCGGGTTCCAGCGCGAGTCACGGGCGACGGCGCAGTTCGATCGCCTGGTCGGGTTCGAGTCCTACAAGCGGCCTACAACTGGGGTCTTTTGCGATCGCGTCTCGCCGTGTGTGCTGGTGGGTGGTTGGTTATCCGATCTTGGGCGGAACGGTGGTGATGCGAATGGTGTGATCGCGGTGGACCACCTCGTGAGCCGCTACGCCGCTGGTTGGAGTGCGAACTGGCCAGCTGCGGCACCTTGAGTGAACGCGGTCCACTCGACCACGGTGTAGGCGAGTGCGGTGCCGTCAGCGGCGTGCAGGCGCACGCCACCATCGGTCTGGTGTTCGATGCGCAGAGCGTGGTTGCTGCCAGCGGGTGCCGTGCCGGTGACCTCGGCGAGGAAGCCGGGCCACGCGGCTAAGTCGACGGTGAGCACGGGGCCCTCGCCGTGATCTTTCGTGTCGCGAACCAGGACGGCGGAAGGTTCGAAGAGAACTTCGACGCAGCCACCTTGCGAGGGGCTGAAGCTGGACTTGAACCAGCCCGTGCGTGGGCGGACGGGGTTACGCGGATCTGTGGTCACGCTGCGGCCTCCATTTCGTGGCGGATCTGCTGAATCAGGCTGAGCGAGTCGGCGTCGTTGAGCGCAACCGCGTTGGAGACGTCCTCCGAGCCGAAGACGTCTTCGAAGCTGGCCTTGAACTCGCGGACGACCTGCACTCGGTCGATGAGGTTGCCGGTGATCGCGGTTTCCTGCCAGATGAGGTCGGGCAGCAGCGCGTTGTCGAAGCTCAACAGGCTCAGCGGCCCACCGGTCAGTGCGTGCGCTCCGGCTTCGTAGTTCACCACCCGTACCCTGACGGTGCTGTTGGGCCGGGTGATCACTTCGGTGAGGTGGTCGAGCTGGCGGCACATGACGGCACGCCCTCCGACCTGCTGGCGCAGAGCGCCTTCGGCGAGCACGACGTCCATCTTCAGTCCCTCGTCGAGCAAGGCCTGGCGAGCCAGCCTCGTTTCCAGTCGGGGGCCGACGTCGACGGCCTTGATGTAGGGGCTGCCCGCGCGGATCGTCGCGCGAGCGTACTCGTTGGTCTGCAGCAGGCCGGCGACGTAGATCGGTGCCCATTCGCGCACCAGGCTGGCGCCGGCTTCCAAGCCGAGGAAGCGGAGGAACTCCTCGCTGTACAGCTCGGTGTAGTCGTGCCACCAGTTCCGCTGCTCGGCTTCGACGCGCAGGGTTTCGAGTAGCTCCCGCTCGGCGTCATCGAGTTCGTAGGTCTCGACGAGCTGGGCCAGGTTCTTCGCGGTGACGCGGCGCTTGCCGGCCTCGATGGCGGAGAAGTTGCTCGGCGCGATCCCGACCCGCTTGGCGACCGCGGCGGCCGTGAGGCCCAGATCGCCGCGAGCCCGACGCAGTCGCACACCCAGCTCCCACGCTCGCAGCGTGCTGGAGGCGTGTTGCTTCGCCAAGGTCCGGTCCTTCCTGCTGCTGGATCACTCGCGGCACATACTCCACGAGATTACTCGCCTCCAGCGATAAGAACACCCGTCTGGGCTATATAGGTCAGATAATTATCTGGCTAATCTACCAACCATCGCGTTCATTCCTGTAGACAGGGATGCATTCTCGAAGGCCGACAGCCCGATGAGGCGCGGCGGTACGCCACGAGCTGCCGCTGTCGCGGAAGGTGGGTGACAAGCATGAGGCGCAACCGACACAGGCTCATGACCCTGCTGACCAGAGCTGGGTGGAAGCCCCTTCGGAACGCCGGGATGGTGCCGTGCCGTGATCGCGACGGCCGCCGATCCCATGTCGAGGTTTCGGTTGGGAAGCGCGGACCGCAGATCACGATCGACAGGGGCGGCGCCGTGGTGGTGTTCGATCCACGGGCTGCGGGTCAGCTACGTGCCGCGTTGCGGGACGCCATCGAGTTGCACGCGCGGCTCGATGAATCCGCGCGAGAGGGAATCCCCGTGCCTCGGAACCATCCGGGAGCGGCCCCCACGCCGCATCGCGAGGCACCGGGAGGGCGGCACGCTGCGGAAGCCGCTGGGCGGGTGTCGGTCGTTCTTCGAGACGACGACGAACGCGAGCCCAGCGGCCGTCACGCCCTCCAGCCGACGCCGATGGTCATGTCGGAGGCAGCGTGATGGCCGGTCCTTGTGAAGTAGCGGTTCAACAACCCCTCCAAGGATCGTGGCACGGCGCAGGGGGCCGTGCCACGACCGAGGACGCGCCTGTCGATGTGCTCGACATACCCGAGAAACTTGCACGGCCTGTGGTGGCTGAGCTGGCGTCGGGTTGCCTTCGGGGGCCTGTCTTGCGGCACGGTCCCGGGCGGTGGGCGGTGCTGACCGCGCCACACCGGCGGGCCGACTTCGCGCTGCCGGAATCCCTGATCCACGCCAAGGTCCGGCTGCTGCCGGACGGCGCGCAGCTCACGCCGAGCCCAAGACCTGGCCGAGGCGTGAGGACGCGAGACGACTGGGTAGTGCCTCCCGGTCCGGACCAGCTTCTGCCGCCCTGCAGCATGGTCGTCGCGTTGCTGGAGCGCGTAGTGCAGGCAAGGACCTCATCGTGAGTCGGCATGCCCTCGACGAAGTTCGTGCGCCTGAGCCGCTGCCCATTCCGCTCACGTCGTCCGAGCCGATTGTCGGGCAACCAGGAGATGTCGGTTCCGAGCGTGCTGTGTTGTACGAGCAGGTGCTCGAAGGGCTCCACCAGTGGGACACCGACGCACCGCGCCGCACGATGACGGACTTCCATGACTGGTTCACCCCCGCGATGCCAGTCGGCGAACCAACGCCCGCGGACGAGGCACCTGGACCGCAGAAGGGTGATGCTCGGTGTTGAGCACTCATCCGTATCCGGCGGGCGCGTTGACGGAGATGCGCTGCGCCGCGACCGAGTACGCCGCGCACGGCTGGCCGATCTGCCGCGGTGTTCCCGCACCGTCCCCTAGGCCGGGCGCCCTCGATGACCAGTCGTTGCCCGAGATCGCCGATCTGATGTGCCGAGGCGGGCCCGTGTCCGAGGACGAGGCGTTCGAGGCGTGGACTGATCGGCCGTGGCCCATTCTCCTGCGTCCCGGCGTGATCGGGGTGATCGACCTCGGTCCTGGTGGCAGCGGAGCCGAAGCGGCGCTCCGAAGCGCCGGATGTCTCGGCCCGATCGTGGTCGGTCCGGGCCTGCGCTGGCACCTGATCGTCGACCACGCCGCCGATACCGGAGTTCGAGCGGGTGATCCGCCGCGCTCGGTGCGCGAAGGATGCGTGCTGCTGCCGCCGAGCCAGGTGCCGAGACAGATCTCGCGCTGGCGGATCACGCCGCAGGAGACCGCATGGTTCGTACCCGAGTACACCAGCGCGCGGGCCGCGCTGAACGGCCAGACACGAAGGGACTGATGGGCATGTCCGTTTCCTGCGTGGCACCCCCGGAATCGGCCGGGGACACAGCGGCGCGGTGGTGCGAATACTACTGGGCCACCTGCGGGCTGCCCGCCCAGCTGGTCGACGGCAACCGGATCGCCCTGCGCCTGGGCGGGCTGCTCGGCGCGGTCACGATGCCCGCTGCGCTGGGCCGGAAGGTTGCGCCCAGCCTGCGGGTACGGGCCATGCCCGCCCCGGCGCTGGTGCATCCGGGTGGGGAACGGTGGACGTTCCTGAGCGGGCCGGGGAGCGCGACGCTGGAGCACATGGCCGCGCTGGTGCCGATGGGCGTCAGCGTGGTCGGTGACAACGCCTTGGTAGTGCTGCCGTCGCCGGAGACCGAGGCGCTGGATCTGTGGCGCTGGGTCGATTGGCCCACCCGGGCCGATCTGCCCGCGCAGGCCGCACTGCTGGCCACCACCCGCGCACTGGCCGCTCCGGTGCCGACCGCTCGATCGGAGAAGCCATGACGCCCGCAACCTCGTTCGATGCCGCCGAACCGCCAACCGGGTTGAGCTGCCGCGTGGATGGCGCCGGGGTCGACGTCGCGTCCTGGTGGGCTCTGCGCCGGGCCGCGCGCGGAGAGCTTCGTCGTCACGACGGCGAGCTGTTCACCGACGGGGGCCGTGCGGTGCCGGAGTGGATCGCGCAGGCATGTGCCGAACTGCTCGCGTCCGGCCATCTTGCCGACGATGCCGATCGGCCGCTCACGCTGACCGCGTCCGGATCGGCGGCGCTGGCAGGAGGACAACCGTGAACAGGGCGGGCGTCGACCCGGAGCTGGCCGCGCTGCGCGGCGAGCTGATCGATCGTGCCGCCGCCGATCAGCGCGCCCGCGCCGAACTTGATCCGGTGGCTCCCACGCCGGAGCAGTGGGCGACCGTTCACCGCGTCGACGAGGACAACGTGCGCTGGTTCGCGCCCATCGTGGCGGTGCATGGCTGGCCCGGCCGCTGTGCCGTCGGTGTTGACGGGGCGCACGCCGCGTGGGTGCTGGCCCAGCACGCGCCCGCGCCATATCGGGCCTGCTGGCTGCCGAAGCTGCGCGCCGCGGTGGCCAATCGCGACGCCGCGCCGCGCGATCTGGCGTTTCTGGCCGATCGGGTCGCGACCGACCAACAGCGTGCGCAGCGCTACGGCACCCAGTGGCTGCGGCTCGGCACCGAGGCAGCCGGCCGTCTCTATCCGCTGTACCGTCCGGCCGAGGTCAACCTGGCGCGCGCGGACGTCGGGCTCGACCCGTTGCCGGACTCCGCGATCGAGGCCGCGTACTCCAGCTTCGCCGAGGTCACCACCGCGACCCGAGGAGGTTCACGATGACCAACTTGCAGTGGGGTGTCAGCCCGTACCACCCCGGACGCGCGCACACCGCCCTGCCCGACACCGACGTCTCCGTGTGCACCCGTCACCTGCACGAGGGCCAGCTCGTGCTCGAATCCCTGGGACCACGTCGTCCGGCGAACCTGCGGATCTGCCCGGAGTGCGCTGTCGAGACCGTGGCGCTGCTGTACCCGCTGCCGACGCCGCACCGACGTACGTCGTTCGCACAAGCGTCATAACACTCAGTGACGGCAGGTAGTTCTACTCGGTTGCGTTGAGTAGTGTTGCGTGTCACAATTAGTCCGAACGGTGTAATCGGTTACCCGGTAGTTGCATCGGCTGGGACGATGCGGGTATCCAGGGAAGATCGGGTGATCTTCCACCTTCGGGGAGAGGTCTTGCGAAGCAAGACTGGATGAGCTGGGAAATCTCCCGAGAGCTGTGACTGGTGGCTGTTGCACGGCTTTAGGGTGTGACGGTGGCGAGGCGCCCCCAGCGTGGGCGTTGGGCGGTGACTGCCTGTCATCAACGGGTTGGTCACTCCGCGTGTCGGCGCGGGACAAACGAATCTCGGCTGTCGCGGTCGTCGCTCCACTTAGTGAGGCGGACGTCCGATCCGGTCCCCACAGCCTGCGGCCCAGTCCTCGGACGACGCCGCGACGCGCTGCTCCGCCACAAGCGGCTGTAGCGCGTCGATCCATCCAGGGGGAGACGTGGAATTGAGGTCCATCAACGCTTTCGCGGAGGCGGTGCACCGGCTCCGCCGCCAGCGAGGCATGACGATCGACGACATCGCGGCCCAGACCAACTACAGCGCGAGCTACTTGTCGAAGATCCTGCACGGCGCGCGCCCTCTGGCACCGGCACTGGTCCGCGAAGTCGACCGCGCGCTCGGCGCCGACGGCGAGCTGGAACAGCTCGCCCATGAGCAGGACGACATTCGCCGTGCCCCCGCTCGTCCGATGCAACTGCCACCTGCCGCCGCGGATTTCGTCGGCCGCGAAGACTATCTCCACCGGCTCGACGCCGCACTCATCGAGCACGCCCGCCCGGGAGCTGCGGTCACCGCCGTCATCGAGGGCGGCTTCTGGGTCGGCAAGACGTCACTGGCGTTGCACTGGGCCGCGCGGGTGCAGAATCGCTTCGCCGGTGGCTGCCTGTTCGCCGACATGCGCGGGCTGGCCCCCGGGCGCGCCGTCGACCCCGGCGACGTCCTGGACGGCTTCCTGCACGCCCTCGGAGCCGGTGCCGACGCGTTGCACGGCACGATCGAGGAACGCGCCGCCCGCTACCGCTCGATGCTGGCCGAACGGCCGGCCATCGTCGTGCTGGACAACATCGCCAGCTACGAACAGGTCCGGCACCTGCTGCCCGGGGCAGGCAGCGTGGTGGTGCTGACCGGCCGCGAGCATCAGCCCTCCCTGTTGCTGCACAGCGGCGGCCTCCACATCGACCTGCCCCCGTTGTCGCCCGAGGAAGCCCTGACCCTGCTGCGCAGGCGCGCCGGCGAGGCACGTGTCGAGGTCGAGCGCGAGGCCGCCGAGGCGATCGTGCGCCGCTGCGGCCGGCTGCCGATGGCAGTGCTCATTGCCGCCGAACGCATCCAGCAGCACCCGCACGACTCGCTGCAGAGCCTGGCCGACCGGCTCGGCAGCGAGACACGGCGCCTGGACGTGTTCACCTCTTCGGATCCCACGGTGAACATCCATGGCGTGATCGACCTGTCCTACCTCGCGCTCTCACCGCTGCAGCAGCGGGTGTTCCGTCTGGCCGGCATCATCCCCGTCCCGCTGCTGAGCGCCGAGGCGGTCGCCGCCCAGACCAGCCTTGACGTCGGCACCGTCCGCGAAGTGCTGGACGTGCTGCGCCACGCCCACCTGCTCGACGACGCCTACGTCGGCGCCGGACGCCTCTGGATGAACCACCTCCTGCGCGCCTACGCCTACCAGCGCGCCGTCGTCGAAGACTCCCTTGACGAGGTGGCACGGGCTCGCTACCGGCTCCTGCGCTGGTATGTCGCGACCGCCTGGAAGGCCAGCAACGCCCTGACCCCGAACTGGGCCGGTTCCGGGCTCACGCTCGACATCGACTCCGACACCGCCACCACGACCACCCCGGAGGTCGCCGCGCCGTTTGCCCCGGCGGACTACCACGGCGCGCTGGCCTGGTGCGAGACCGAAGTGACCACCGCGCTCGAACTCGCCCGCCATGCCCGTTCCATCGGCGCCGGAGAGGCCGCTTGGATGCTCCCGGCCCTCTTTCTGCCCTACTTCTACCTGACCAAGAACTGGAGTACCTGGCTCACCGCGGCCACCGAGGGACTCGCCGCCGCGCAAGCCCTCGACAGCACCCCGGGCATCGCCCGCAGCACCCAGAGCCTCGGCTGGGTCCTGCACGAACTCGGACGCACCGAGGAAGGCATCGACCACCTCAGGCGCGCGGTCGACCTGCAAACCGAGCTGGGCGACGACCGGGGCCGCGCCTGGAGCGAGTTCGGCCTCGCCGCCGCATACAGCGCCCTCGACCGCCACGACGACGCGCAAGCCAGCTACGAGCTGGCCGAGACGCTCTTCGCGCGCGTCGGCCTCGACCTCGGCGTCGCCGTCACCCGCGCCATGCTCTCCGGAGTGCACCAGAACCTGGGCAACACCGACGAAGCTCGCGCACTCGCCGAGGACGCGCTCGCCCGCGCCCTGGCTCTCGCCCCGAAACAACCCGTCGCCAGCCTCGCCCATCACCAACTGGGCTTGGTCCTGCTGCAACAGGACCAGCCACGAGCTGCACTGACCCACTTCGACGCGGCCCTGGCCATCCGCCGCATCGGACACGAACGCTGGGGCCAGGCCGAAACCCTCGTGGCCCGAGGCGAAACGCTGACCAAACTCGGCGACCCCGAAGGAGCGCGCGCTTCCTACCGCGCCGCGGGGGACATCCTCGAATCACTGCAGGACCCGCGTGCACTCGACATTCAGGCCCAGATCGCCACGATCAACGTGTGCCTGAGCACTCGCGACAAGCCCGGCAGCTGAGCCACCCAGCTATAACGCTCTTTCTCCGCTCAGAACCCAGTAGGGCTTCGGGACACGCCGAGGCCCTACTGGTGCGGTGTCGTTCTATGCCGATACGCTCGTCCCGCGCGATCGCCAAAAGTAACAGCATGTGCTGAATTAGGCACGCGACGTCGCCGAATCCCTCGACTAGATGAAAACTGTTTTCGTCTGGACAAAACGAGCACAAAATCAGCACAAAAAGAGCACAAGACTGTCCTGGGCTACCGGGCCCCGACGCGTTCTCGTTGCTCCACTGTGGAGGTATGCGAACCGAGTCACCTCCCGGAACCGTCGACCCAGTCGGGGGATCGACGGCGCCTCGCCCGGTCTCGCTTGCCGGGGCGACACTCCTCCCCCTAGGTGTCGCCCCGGCGTCCGGAACTCAATCCGGGTATCCCGTCAACGCGGAAACGCCGGGAAGTCACAACCTTTTTCTGGAATCCAGATTTGCATTCTTCGCGCAGTGTCGCTTCGCGATATCGCCTCCGGAATTCCAGCGGCTCTTCTCGATGCCCGTGGCCGTCTCGTGGATTGGTTCAACCGCGCTGACGCGTGCCGATTCCCTCTGTGAACCATCACGGTTGGGCGGTCAACCGCACCTGAACCCGGGCGCCGAGTCGCGCTCGGACCGGCTGGTGCGGCGGTTCGCCAGGACCCCGGCCTCCGCGTCCGCCGCACCGCCGCCCCATCCCGAGCCCCCACCGTCCTGGACGGAGCACACCGATGGCGCACTTCCTCCTTCTTTGTTCCCATACGCGTGCACTCGACGAGATCGGCGAAGCCGAACTCACCGAACTCGCCGAGAACCCCGAGGCCATTCCCAGCTATGCCTGGTGCGATCGGTGCGTCACCTGGCAGCCCGTCGCAGAACTTGTCACCACGCCCGCCCCGCCTCCGAATCTCCACGCTTTTGTCGAAGCGACCGACCTGGAACCCGGTACCGATCCGTCTGCCACCGCGGCGAGGACCGGCCTGGCGGTTTCCGGTCCACGCCTCGACGAGATCCCGGGAACTGCTGGCCCCGAACCCGGGCCCAGGGTGGAGGACGCGGGGGCGTCCGCGTCTGCCACGGCACCCACCGCCGGACGACACCGCAGCTCTTCCCGATCGGAGCAGTACGCGCGATGACTTCAGGCACCCCGTACGCGCGGATCGTCACGATCAAGGCCGATCTGTCTGTCGACCACGATGAGGACCAGCGCAACCGCGACGCGAGCCGGGCCGAATGCCGCGGTCTACGCCAGCGCCTTCGTGCTCGTCTTGGAGGTGTTGACGATGTCGATCCTGGTGCCTGCGGTCGGAGCCGCGAGTATCGCGGCGGGACCAGTGTTGCTCGCGGCCACGGAACGAACGACGGGCACGGTGGTTGTCACTGGCCGGCTGGCACGCCTCGCACTTCCCGCGGCGATGTCGCTGATGACTGCGGTGCTGTGTTGGGCTGGGTTGTCTCGACTCGGCGCGACGCCGATCTGGCTGGCATGGTGCTGGGCGTGCGCACTGGGATGCGGCCTGGCGCTCACGGACCTGCGTTGCCGAAGGTTACCGTTTCCGCTGGTGGCAGCGCTGGCGGGCGGAGGTGCGGTGTTCATGCTCTGGTCCACGGTGATCGACGGAACCTGGTTCCGGTTCGGCTTCGCCTGCATGGCAATGGTGGCCGTGCTCGGCCTTGCCTTGCTGGTCCAGATGTGCGCGCCGGAACACACGGGGGGCGGCGATACCGCGCTGTATGCCGCGCTCGCGCTGTATCTCGGCTGGTTCGGGTGGGATGGCCTGTTGCGCGGTCTGCTGGTCGCGAGCGGGCTTACCGCCCTGGTCGCGCTTGCGGTAGCAGTGTCGTCCAGGAGTATGAATTCGCGGTTCCCCGCAGGTCCACCTCTGCTCGCTGGCGCGCTGGTAAGCATCCTGTTGACATAGGCGCATGGCGGCCTGCACAGGCGCGGGTCGGCATGGACATTAGCATCGGGAGCACTGGGGAGGACCCTGTGAGCAACATCGGTACCAATCGTCGGCGACTGCACGTCATCCTGGCTGGCGCCTTCGCCATGTTGCTGGCGGGGTGCAGCGGCGAAAACAACCCGGCACCGTCACCATCGTCTTCGCCGAACCTGTCCGCGCCGTCACAGGCAGCGACCTCTTCCGCCCAGGACGAACGTCCCGCGGTCGAAACCGCCTACACCCAATTCTGGGTCAGCACGTTCCACGCCAGCGACAAGCCGGAGAACACCTGGCATGACGTAGTGGCCGCGGTAGCAGTCGACCCTCAGCTCACCACCACCTTGAATGCGATGCAATCTCAGAAACAGGCCGGGATCAAGGTCTACGGCGATGTCACTGCGCGCATCGTGTCAGTTCAGATCACCGGCGCTTCCGCGAAAGTAGTCGACTGCCAGGACGGTTCAAGGGCAGGTCAGGCGGATGCCAAGACGGGTGATCGGAAGACCGTCGGCGTACCGCGGAATCCAGTCAATGCGGACCTCAAACGCGACAGCACCGACGGCCGGTGGAAGGTCGCTCAAGTCACGTTCCCAGGCGGGACATGCTGATGTTCCGCCGACATGTCGCACAAGTCCTAACAGGCGTGCTGTGCCTGGGCGGGATATCAGTGGCGGGCCTGCCGTCACCAGCCCAGGCAGATCCGCCTCCGCCCAGCAATGACGATGGTCAGGTCATCGTCGTTCCGGGTGACCTCTCCGGTCTGGTCGCCCCGCCACACATCGACATGCGAGCCTTGGAGCAGCGAGGCCAGGCGCCTGTGCGGCCGGGCGGTCCGGCGAAGAAATCGGCCGGTACCGGCCAAGATCGGCAGGCCGCGGCCGGTTCGAGCGATGCTGCCGATTCGCCGAGCGGGATTCCTCCGGGATGCTTTCTGGGTGGTTTCGGTGTCGGAGGTGCCCCCGGTGCTGGTCGGCCGGGTGGTAGCGCGTTCGGGATGCGGTGCCTGCCGCCGCTTCCTGCGGACGCCCCGGCGCCGCCGGGTGCGCCTGCGGCACCGCCCTTGCCGACTCCGGCTGAGCTGGCGGCACAGGCGTTCGAGCAGTTGCAACTGCCGTTGCCGGTGCCACGGCATTCACCGGACGTGCGGCTGCCGGACGGACGGGACGCCACGATCGTCGGCGAGAACACCTGGATATGGACCGACCGGGGGGTGTGGCATCCGGCCGTGCAGCGAGTGCAGGTCGGACCAGTGTGGGCCGAGGTGACCGCGACCCCGGTGGGCATGACGTTTAACTCGGGCACGGGCGGTTCGATGACATGTTCAGGACCGGGCACACCGTACGACCGCTCCTTTGGTCTGCACGCGGCCAGCCCAGATTGCGGATTCGTCTACACCCGCAGCTCGGTGGGCCAACCCAACGATCAGGCCAGCGCGGAGTGGGCGATCCAGTGGTCGGTGAGCTGGATCGGATCGGACGGAACTGCTGACGTCGGTGGGGACTTCCCGCAGATGCAGTCGAGGGCCAGGGCCAGCTTCGCGGTTGCCGAGGTACAGGCTCTGCGCGCGAATTAGCGGACCGAGAATGCGATAGACGCATTCTGTCAGACATAAGAAAACTGCATTTCCGAAAATGGGTAAGGAGTTGCCCAGTGGGTACTGCTGTGTCTTTTTCCGGGCCACGCCAGGCAAGCGGCGGCTCAGCTGACATCGAGTTGCCCAACGACGGTGATGGCCCGCGGGTACCGCGGCGGCGGCGGTGGTGGCTGCTGGGCGTCGCGGTCGTGCTGGCCGCCGTCGTCGCATTCGGCAACTACGCCTTGATCGCGGGCCAGGATGCCCGGATCGATGTTGTGGTGCTGACGCGGGACGTGGGCTGGGGCCAGCGGATCAGCGACGGCGATCTCGGGGTGGCGAAGGCGGTCCCGGACCAAGGCGTGTCCTCAATCCCGGCCCGTGATCGCGCGGGGGTGGTGGGGCAGGTCGCTCGCTCCGCGTTGCCTGCGGGCACTGTGCTGGCACCCGGACAGGTGTCCGCGCAACCGGTTCCTGGGCAGGGTGAGCGGTTGGTCGGGCTCGCGGTGAAGCCGGGACGCCTGCCCGCGCGTGGCCTGTCGCCCGGCGATCTGGTCCAGGTCAGTGCCGTCGCGGGCGGCACCGGAACCGATGCGGGACAAGCCTCGGCGAGTACTGCCGGGCCGTTTCGGGCGCGGGTGGTGGGCACCGGCCCGCCGGACTCGACCGGCGCGGTCACGGTCGATGTCGTCGTCGGCGCGGATTCCGCGCAGGCCGCGACCAGCGCCGCGGCGGGCCAGGTTGTCGTGGTCCAGCTCGGACCAGGCGCATAGAAGCAAGTCTTCGTCTGGAAGGGCGGTGAGGGTGTTGGCCATGATTACGATCGTCTCGGGCAAGGGAGCACCGGGCGCGACCACGACACTGGCCGCGTTGGCGGCGGCGTGGCCGGCGCCGGTGCTGCTGGCCGACTGCGACCCGGCTGGCGGCGACCTCGCGCCGGGCTGGCTGGGTCAGTGGCTCGTGGACGGCACGGTTCGCACCGATCTCGGCGTCCTGTCGCACGCCACCGCGACCCGCCACGCGACAGCAGGTGACCCGGCCACACTGATCGACCACGTGCAGACCGTGCCGCCCGCACAGCACGTAGGCCTGCTGGCCGGGTTGACGTCGCCGGAACAACACGCCGCGGTCGGGACTGCGGGATGGACGCGCCTGACCGCGTCGCTGGCCGCGTTCAGGACCGTGGCAGGTCATCCAGCCGACTCCTTGGTCGATGTCGGCCGCTACGGCACGGCTACGCCGTGGCCGTTGCTGCTGGCGGCCGATGTCGTGTTGCTCGCGGTGCGCCCAACCCAGCGGCACGTGCTGGCCGCGCGCCCGGTGCTGGCCGCGCTCGCCGAACGGATCGCCCCGGAGCGACTCGGGCTGGCGGTATGCGCGACCACGCCTGCCGGCAGTCGTGAGGTCCGCGCGGCGCTGGGCCGCGACGCCGTTGTTGAGATCCCTGCGGACGCGCGGACGGCGGTGGTGCTCTCGGACGGGGTAGACGGAGGTGCCCCGCCCCGTCGGTCGCCGTTGCTGCGGGCAGGCCGCCGCGCGGCGCGCCGCCTGCACGGGACCTACCACAACTACACGCCCGCCGAATTGCGCGCGCCGGCACCGCCGGTCTCCGCGGGCGCGCTCACCGGAGGAACACGATGACGTTGCCACACAACGGATACCGCCTCCCGAACGGTCCCACCAGCTACCCACACCCGGTGCCGCTGGCACCGCCACACGGCGGCGTCACCAGGGGCAGCGGCAGGCCGCCGCAGGCGTTCGGGCAACCGCAGGACCACGCGGCGAGCGGCGACCTGGACCCGCACGCTGTAAGGGAAATCCGGGAGTCGGTCGCGGCCCGGCTGGAACGCGTCGCCGCTGGGGAGACCCATCTGGACACGCCCCTGTCTGCGGAGGAGCAGCAGACACGCATGCGCGCGTACGTGGCCGAGGAAGTCGCTTCTTGGGTGCAGCGTCGCGCCACTGCCGGACAGGCACCGCTGTCGGTGGAGGCGGAACGCCGGTTGACTCGCGCGGTGGTGGCCGCGTTGTCCGGACTGGGCGGGCTGGAGGAGTTGCTGGAGCGCGAGGACGTGGAGAACATCCACGTTCACGGCTGCGACCGCGTGTTGCTCGAACTGGCCGACGGATCGATCGAGCCGTGGCCACACCCGGTGGCCGATACCGACGCCGAGCTGGTCGAGATGCTCGCGGCGATGTTCGCGCGCCAGGGCCAAACGTCGCGCGAGTTCAATGCTGGCCGCCCGCTGGGAAATCTTCGCATCGGTGCTGGCGGCCCGCTGGGTGCTCGGGTCGCGGCCGTGATGGAAGTCAGCGACCGGCCGCGAGTGGCGATCCGCCGCCACCGCCTGGTCGACGTCACCCTCGACGACCTCGTGGCCAACGGCACGCTCGATCCGGTGATCGCGTCGTTCCTGCGTGCGGCCGTGCGCGCGGGCTGCAACGTGATCGTCTCCGGCGGTCCTGCCGCGGGGAAAACCACGCTGCTGCGCGCGTTGTGCACCGAGATCCCGGACTACGAACACGTCGTGACCGTCGAGGAGGAGTACGAACTCGGCCTGCACATCGGCGCGCGCCCCTTGGTCACACCGCTGGAAGCCCGGCCGGCCAATAGCGAAGGGATCGGCGAAATCACTCTGGACGATCTGCTCAAGCAGACTTTGCGGCACTCGCCGAGCCGGGTGATCGTCGGGGAAGTCCGCGCCGGAGAGGTCACCGCGATGCTGCGGGCCCTGGGTAACGGCGCGACAGGCGGGATGTGCACCCTGCACGCCACCAATGCGTCCGCCGTCTTCGACCGGATCGGGGCGCTCGGGCAGCTGGCTAGCCCGCCGCTGGCGATCGAGGCCGCCCACCAGTGGACCGCCTCGGCGATCGACCTGGTCGTGCACGTCGCCCGCACCGACCACACTCACCTCGGAGCGCACCACCGACAGCGGTTCGTCTCCGAGGTCATTGAGGTCGGTCCGGTCGGTGATTCCGGCCACCCGGACACCACCAGGATCTTCGCCCCGCGCCCTGCCGACGGTCGCGCGGTTCCCGCGTACGCCCCCAGCCGTGACCTGTTAGAGCGCCTGGAGCGGCACGGCTTCGACCGCGCCCAGCTCGACACCGCCGGTGCGGGGGCAGGCGCCGGAAACATCACCGGTTTCCCGGAAGGAGGCCGGCGATGACGAACGTGTGGCCGGGCTTGCTCGGCGTCGTCGCCGTGCTGGCCCTCGCGTGCGCGGTTGCGGCGATGCTGCCTCCTGCCCCGCGGAAAGCCGGTGGTGGCGTTCGAGGTTCCGTGCCGCAGCGAGCGGCAGGCTGGCGGGAGCGCCTGGCGCGGCTTCCGCTGCGGCGGGTTGCTGTGGCGGTGGTCGGGGGCGTGGTGGTGTGGTGGGCCACTGGCTGGCCGGTTGCGGCGATGGTGGCCGTCGCCGGGGCGGTGACCGTGCCGATCCTGGCCCGCGGACACGACGCGCAGCGACTGATCGCCCGCTTGGACGCATTGGCAAGCTGGGTACGGCGGCTGGCCGACATACTGGCCTCCGGCGCGGGCGGGCTGGAGCAGGCGATCACCAGCTCGGCCCGCACCGCCCCTGACGCCTTGGCCACCGAGGTCGAGACCCTCGCAGTGCGGCTGCGCACCCGCGGCCTAGAGCAGGCGTTGCGCGCGTTCGCCGACGACGTCGGCGACGAAGCCGCCGACGAGGTCGTCCTCGCCCTGATCCTGCGCGCCCGCGCCGGTGGACGCGGTCTGGTCGATGTTCTCGACGCGAAAGCCACCGCCCTCGAACGGGAGGTTGTGGCCCGCCGGGACATCGAAGCCGACCGTGCGAAACCGCGCACCGATGTGCGCGCGATCCTCGGCATCACCGTGGTCTTGCTGGTCGGGTTGGTGTTGTTCGCGCGGGAGTTCCTCTCGCCCTTCGACGGAGTGCTGGGCCAGGTGGTCATGGCCGGGATCGGGGGTTTGCTCGGCGCTGCCGGGTGGTGGATGAACATCCTGATCCGCACTCGCCGTCCCGCCCGGCTGCTCGGCGTCTCCTCCCGGACCCCAGTCGGCGCACCGAAGCCGAAGCGCTCGCTGACCGTGGTCACCAAGCCCGACGCGGAGGCCCTGCGATGAGCCCGGGTATCGCTGCCGCTGTTCTCGGTGCCCTCGCCGGGATCGCGCTCGTGTGCGTGATTCTGGCGTTGGTACGGCCAGCACCGGTCAACCTGGCCGCCGCGGTCGCGGAGCTGGACGACCGTGCCGCGCGTCGCGTAGACGGAGCTGCGCCGCTGGGTCGTTGGTCGGTTCGACTGCACCGCCTGGCCGGGTACTCGGCGCGGTCATCGAACCGGTGGTGGGGCATTCCGGCTGGCGACCTCGACGTGCTCGACCAGACTGCCGAACGTTACATCGTTCGACGCCTGGCATGGGCTAGCGGCGCCGCAGCAAGCGTCGTGGCGGTGGCGGGGCTGGCGTGGTTCGGCGGCGTCGGTTTCCCCGGCACTGTAGTGATCCTGGGCGTGCTGGTCGCTACGGTGGCCGGGTCGCTGGTGCCAGTGCTGGCCGTGCGCGAGGACGCCACTCGGGCACGAGAGGAGTTCCGGCGCGGGGTCGCCGCGTATCTCGACCTGGTGGCCCAGGAACGTGCGACGGGCCGCGCCCCGAGCCAAGCACTCGCCGAAGCTGCCGCAGTGGCGGACTCGTGGGTGTTCGCGCGGATCAGTCGCACACTCGGCCGGGCAATGCGCGCCGGGCACACCCCGTGGGAAGCCCTATCCCGGCTTGGCAAACGGATGGGTGTCGTCGAACTCGCCGACCTGGCCGACATTCTGTCCACCGCCGCTGACGGCGCTGCCATCTACAGCACGCTGATCGCGAAAGCGAGCGCGCTGCGCTCGGCCGCGCTCGCCGCCGACAAGGCCGACGCCAACGGGCGTTCCCAGCGGCTCGCGCTCCCAGTTGCCCTGTTACTGGTCGCGTTTCTCCTGCTGGCCATCTATCCAGCCTTGCTCCGGCTGCTGACAGCCGGTGGTTAGCCGCGCAGCCAGAGACGATCGCCTAAAAACGTTGCACACCAAGGAGTTGAACATCCATGACCGAGATCCTGGAACATTACCTCACCACGGCGCGGCGTCGCCTTGCACAGCTCGCGCTGAGTCTCGGCGGCGCAGTGATGCTGTTGTTCGTCACCGTCACGGCCCGCTGGGAGCGTGTGCGCACCACCGGTGATCGCGGATCGGAAAGCGTGGAGAAGGCCGTCCTGGTGGCCATCGGGCTCGCTGTGGCCATCGGACTCGGAGTCGCGATCCGCGCCGTGGTGCAGCAGTTCCAAGGCCAGATCAAGTGACGAGACGAAGGAGCCGCAATGCCCACCAGCGAGGAGATCGAACGTCGTGTCGCAGAGGCCGACGCACCCCGCAGCGCCAAGCGATCCGCTGCGGCACAACGAATCGGCGATCTCGCCACGCGTCACGCCGAGATCGCTGCCCAGCTGAACGACGTCGAACGCGAACTCGGCGAGGTCCTCGCCGAATCCAGCGACGTCATCGATATTGACGAGCTAGCCCAGTTCACCGAAGTGCCTGTCACCGACCTCGCCCGCTGGCTCGATGCGGGCAAACCGGCGCCTGCGAAGCGAAAGAAGCCCGCCAGTAGCGGCTCCCGCGCGAAGAAAACCACGCAGCCGCCGAAAACCACCACCGCGAAGACGGTGCCCACGCCACGTCCCCTCGCTGCGGCTCCACCACCCACCGCGGACACACTGGCGGCAAGTAGCTCGGCGGCCCAGTGATGCGTACCAGCGGGCTCAGCTACCGGGGACACCCACAGGCGACGAAAAGCACCGGCACAGCTCAGATCCGCGACCGCGGAGCAGAGTCCGTCGGCTTGGCCATTCTGTTTCCCATTGCCCTGGTGTTGATCCTCTCGGCAGTGCAGGGCGGCTTGTGGTGGCACGCCCATGCCGTCGCCGCGCAAGCCGCCCAGGCCGGAGTGGAGGCTGGACGTCCGGTCGGTGGCACAACCGCCACAGCGGCCGAGGCCGCGCGCTCGTTCGCCACCCGCGCCGGCCGCGGCGTCCTCACCGCCCCCGAGATCCACGCCACCGTCACCGCGGACACCGTGCAAGTGGAGGTGTCGGGCACCGCCATCCGGTTGGTACCCATCCCAGGCCTGGACATCCGCGTCGCCGCATCCGCGCACGCGGTGAAAGAGCGCTTTACCGTGCCCGCGCTGGCGGCTGGAGACGGCCCATGAGGTCCCGAAGCCGGACACGCCATGGGTGGTCGCGCTGCTGGAGTGACACGGGTTCAGTCAGCGTCGAAGCCGCGGTTCTAGTGCCTGCTGTGCTCTTCGTCGGGCTGCTGATCATTGCCGGTGCCCGGGTCAGCTCGGCACAGCAAGCGGTGGACAACGCCGCCGCCGCAGCAGCGCGAGCTGCTTCGATCGCGCGCAGCCCCGACGCGGCACAACAGGCCGGAGCCCGCGTCGCCCGTGAACGGCTCGACCGCGAGGGCCTGACGTGTCAAACCTCCAGCGTGTCGGTCGACGCCAGCCAGATCGCGGTCGGCCGTGCCGGACAGGTCCGGGCAAGCCTGACCTGTCAGGTCGCGCTGAGCGATCTCGCACTTCCGGTCCCCGGCGGCACGGACACGATTACGAGCACCTTCACCAGCCCCACCGACCCCTACCGAGGCATCCCATGACGCCCCGGACAACGCCGCGGGACACGGGTTCGGTCAGCGTGATAGTTGCCGTCCTGGTGCCCGCGCTGCTGCTCGTCTTCGCCTTGGTGGTGGATGGCTCTGCGCGGCTGCGCGTCATCGCCCGCGCCGACGCGCTGGCTGCCGAAGCCGCACGCGCGGCCAACACCGCGGTGGACACCCGCAGCCCCGCGGTCAGCATCGACACGACGACCGCAGCGCGCACCGCCGCCGACTACCTCGCCCGTGCCGGGTATCCCGGTCAGGTCAGCGTCGCCGGACCGCGCGCGGTCCGCGTGACCGTCACCGTCGCCGAGCCCACTCCCATCGGGTTGCTTGGCGGTACCGCCGAGGCCACGGGCACCGCGTTGGCCGAACTCGGCGTCGGCACCCGGACCGGCGACCTGCCATGACCACCGCACCAGCACAGCGGATTCGCGGGGCACTCGCCGCGCTGGCCTTGCTCGCCTTCATTGCCGGGATACCGTGCGGACTCCTCGCGCTCGGCGCCGACCCCGCCCGCCTGCTTCCCGACCATTGGCCCGACCCGGCTCCGATCGGCCAATGGCCCGAACGGATCTGGAACACACTGCGGTGGGCGTGGCTGACCGGCGACCTCGTGATCTGGCTGGTCGTGGCGGTGGCGTGGGCCGGCTGGTTCTTGCTGACTCTCTCCGTCGTGGTCGAGTTGATTCGCCAGACGGGGCACGGTGTCCGTACCGCCCGCGGTCTGCTGCGCCGGGTGCCGCGTGGCCGATGGATCGCCGGACTGGTGGCCGCCGTTCTCGTGGCCACCTCCGCCAGTACCGCAGGGGCATCGACAGCCCCGGCAACACCGGTTGCGGCCACCGCGCCGCCATGGCCCCACGAACACCCCGTCACGGCAGCCCGGGTCTCCGCAACGGACACCGCGACCGACCAGACTGCGGAGACCGTCGGCACCCCGACCACGCCGTCTCCCGCGGCGGCGGGAACGGACGACGCCGTGCCCTACACGGTGGTGCACGGCGACACCTTGTGGGACTTGGCCGAACGCCACCTCGGCCGTGGCACCCGCTACCACGAGATCGTGCGGCTCAACCCCGCCCTGCTCGCCGACAGCCCCGGAGACCTGGAACCGGGATGGACGCTGCTGTTGCCACCGGACGCCGTCGCCTTGCCTCATCCCTCGGACATCACCACAGCGAGCGGGCGCACCGTCACCGTCGAACCCACCGACACGCTCTCGGCCATCGCGGAACGCGAACTCGGCGACCCGGATGCCTGGCCCGCGATCTTTGACCTCAACGCCGGCCGCACCCAACCTGACGGCCGCGCGCTGCGGCACCGCGACCAGATCCTGCCCGGCTGGCACCTCGTCCTTCCCGCTCAGACGGCACCACCACCCGTGCAGCCACCAGAGCAGCCCGCGACGCCACCGAACAGCCCGACACCCGCGCCCGCCCCAGAAGGCCCGGCTACCTCCGCCGAGCAGCCCGCCCCGCCGCACGCACCTCGAGGAGAACAGCCGGACATGCCCAAGGCACAGCCCGGAACCGGTATCGCACTGCCGACCGGTGCGTTCGTCGGCCTCGGACTGGCTGCCCTGATCACCCTCGCGGTGATCACCGTCCGACTCCGGCGCCGCCGCTGGTACCACCCCGGCGCACGCGACGACGCTGACCCTGCCGGCCTCCCGGTCGTCCGCGCACTGCGCATCGCCCACGACACCGCCGCGCCCCAGCCGGCCGACGACAACCCGGCCGCTGCGCCCGCACCACCTGGACATCCACGACCGGTCGACATCCACGCCCGCGACCGAGCCCAGGCCACGGTCCGTGCTGTGCTCCCGGCACCCCAGAACACCTCGCTCGGCGTACGCGACGGGCACGCCATCGCGCTCGACCTCGCCAGCACGCGGGGACTGGGACTCACCGGTCCCGGTGCCTACCCCGCCGCACGGGCCTTGATCATGACCCTGCTCGCGCAGGCCACCAGCGACGGCCTCGACGCCATGATCGTGATGCCCGCCGACGATGCCCGCGTGCTCTTCGGACACGACCTGCCGGATCCCGTCCCGGACCGGCTCCTCGTCGTCGACGACCTGCCCGCGGCGCTGGCGACGTTGGAGGCCGAGCTGGTCGCCCGCACCGACACCGGTGACCTCGCGCGGGACGACTCACCAGCGAACACAGCGTTTTCGCGCGGCGACACCGGACCTGCCGTGGTGGTGGCCACGCCAACCGCGGACACGAACCGGCGCGCGCAGGCGGTCCTCGACAACGGCGCGCACCTCGGTTTGGCTGGAGTGTTCCTCGGCCCCTGGCACCCCGGCGGCACCGTGCGCGTGCGCGACGACGGCACCGTCGAAGCGACCAGCCCCACCCTGAGCGACGACTTGGCCCGCGCCCGACTGTTCACATTGCCGGACGCTGACGCCCGTGACCTGCTCGCACTCCTGCACGAGGCCGAGCCCGGCCGCAACGACCCGATCCGAGACCGCACCGTCGCCAGCAGTGCCGTGGAACCGGGCACACAGCGGCAAAGCGGGGCCGAGAGCACGACGGCGAGTCCCGAGCCACCCGTCTTCGAGTACGAGTTCGCTACGGTACCCAACGCCGCAGCCGTGACCGCACCGACGGAGACCGCAAGCGACAACCGCGGCGAGAACCCGACGACCGGACCGTCCGGACCGGCTGGATCAGAAACGACCGAGCCATCCCCGCCGGAGGTCAGCAATCACCCGCGCCCGTCGGCCGCCCGACGCGACGACAACGCAACGACCGCGCTACGCCCGGCCACAGAACCAGCCCCGGTCCCGCCGCTGCACCTGCAGGTGCTCGGCCGGCTGCACCTGACCAGAGCGAACCCCGAGCCCCGTGACCTCATCGACGTTCTCGCTCCGCGGCAACGCGAGATCCTGGTCTACCTGGCACTGCACCGTGACGGGTGCCGACGCGAAACCCTCAGTGCCGCGCTCTGGCCGGATGCTCCCGGCGAACGTCCCTACAACAGCTTCCACGCGACCCTGTCCCAGCTGCGCCGCGGCCTTCGCCGGGCAGGCAACGACGACACCCTCGACATCATCGTCAACCAGGACAGCCACTACCGGCTCGACCAGACGATCCTGACCGCCGACCTTTGGCGGCTCCAGGACGCCATCACCGCCAGCCGCCAGGCCTCGGCAGCAGAGGCCGTCGCGGCGTCGAACCGCGTCACCGAGTTGTACCGCGGAGACCTCGCCGAAGGCATCACCGCGGACTGGATCGACGGGCCCCGCGAAGCACTCCGGCGCGACGTCCTCGACGCGCTCAGCACCCTGATCCGCAAGATCAGAACCGACACCCCCGAACAGGCGCTCGCCCTGTTGGAACAAGCCCGCCACCTTGACCCCTACAACGAGGCGATCTACCGCGACCTCATGCGCGTCCAAGCGCGACTCGGCCAGCACGACAGCATCCCACGCACCCTGCACCTGCTCACCACATCGCTGGCCGACCTCGACCAACGCCCCGCCCCAAGCACTCTCAGCCTCGCAGACGCCCTACAGCAGCCGAGAAATCAGGTATCCAACCGGCAAGCCAGCTAAACGAACCCAGCACCTCACGCAGGAAATAGCCTCGATTTTATTGCGACCCACCAGTTGTCGGCTGTCCAACACGAGCCAACCTCGTTATACTGGGCTGATTCATCGCGGATACTTTGAACGCTGTGATGCGAGCTTGTTCGTGTGATTCGGGGAAGCAGCGGCGGCAGCCGCGGAGGCGATCCGCAGCGCGACCCGAGGCCAGTACTCTGCCGCGTGTACAACCGGCACGGAGTCGGCGGCGAGCCCGTAGGCCTCTCGCCCGTCCACCTTCCTCTCCACCTTCCTTTCCGTCTTCCTTTCCGGACTCCCACTAGAGAGGAAGGGGCGCGTCAAAGCCTTGTTGCAGGCCAACGCTGGGCAACCCCTTCCTCCGTGTCCCCCGACTTCGGTGCCGGCAGGCACGTGAACAGTCGGCTTGGGTGGTGTGTTGGCTATCTGATGCTCGCACTGCCTTCGGTCCGCAAGTCCCGTTCTGCTGTAGCCAGCTTCTTCTTTATTTTCCTTCTCCACAGCTTTCCTTCCATTCTTCTTTTTTAATCCTAAGTGGTCGCATGGCTCTTTCTGCCTTTTCCTTGCGCGCAAGATAAAACCTAACGATACAGAAACCTGACTCATAGATGTTGACAACCATATTAACGGCGTGGCCGCAAGTGGTGCGACTCGGAAACCGCAAGATATCCAAAGAGAAATTCGTACTGAATCCAAGCTGTGCGGGTCGTGGGCGCGGGCGCTGGCTGCCGCTGTGCGGGTCGTGGGCGCGGGCGCTGGCTGCCGCTGTGCGGGTCGTGGGCGCGGGCGCTGGCTGCCGCTGTGCGGGTCTTCTCTTCCTCTGCGTCTTCCCAGCTCAAGGGCCTGACCGGCTCTGAGCAGCGAGGTCGACGCCGAAGGTAACGGCGAGATAACGGAACCCGGCTGAAGCTTGAAAGTGTCTAGGCAGTGTGTCAACCTAGACATGTAACCGAGACAGGCCGGAAGGGGTGAGACAGAGAAGGGCGTGAGGACCGGGACACGGCGTCCCGCGAGCGACCTCCTTCCTTTCTTTTCCTTAAAGGTTTGGTCGTTACGAACCATAAGACCCGCATAGCGCGGGCAGCGGCTTGGGCCGCGCGGACAGCAGCGAAACCGTGCAGGGCAGTAGTGGGGAACGACGCGTAGCCAAACGCGCATTTCTAGTCTGAGATGCGTAGTAACTGCGCTTGCAGCCCCGTTATGTGAATCCCTTGCTATAGAGCGGAGTAGCGCGCATAAAAGGCATGCCTGCCAGAGGTGTGTCCCCAAGATAACTAAATGGTGGTCTAGCACCGAAAAACGTCACAACGTGTGGGCGTCCGGATTGTGTAAAGCGGTTGCCGACATTGAACGACACTCTCTCAAGCGCGTTGCGCTTCTGTCATTCATAGCACGCTATGTCTTAACGGGCATGGTTCCCTGCGTTGTGCACTAGACATAACGGCTTCCCCTTGGGGAGGTTCAGGGAATGCGCTACCGGCCAACCGGGCGCTATCGCTTGCGATTCCGCATTGCACGGACATAGAAGATGATCCCCTTTGCATGACTCGCACCTGATGTGCCCACATTTCGGCCCGTACCAGTTCGCAACTGGCTTGAACCGCCGAATATATGCAACTACAACAAGATTGGAGAATCTGCCATGACTCGTAAGGACTTCAAAGAGATTGCGGATTCCGTACGTCGCGAAGTTGCCGCCGACGATGAACGAAAAGCGCTCGCCGACGCCTTGTGCGCGTACTTCAAATCGGTCAACCCCCGATTCAACCGTGACCGTTTCTTTGCCGCATGCGGCCTGTAATACGTACTCATCCGAACCCGCTGGGAGTGTCGATCATGAACAACGTTGAAATTTCCCTGTCCGACGATGCACACCTGTACTTCAGGCAGAATTTCCGCTACGGGGCATGGGACGGCGAAGACTGCGCCCGAGATAATGACTGGTCCGGTTTCGGATTCGTGCTCGGATCGGGTGGTGATCCGCTGCCGATTCCTGGCGACTACCTCACCGGGCACCAGTGCGCCCATTTGGCGGACGTGTCCAATGGGCAAGCGGCAATGCGGCTCATGGAGGAGGCCGCACCAGGTAAAGCGGCCGAGTGGAACGGTCTTCTTGCCTACGATTACGGCGATTCTGCCGCCTGTGAGGCCGCCGAGCGTATCGGTGCCGCTCTCGCCGGATACCCGCTGCTCGACGACGAAGACCTGTCGGAACGGGAATCGGAGAATGCCGCGCGGGTGCTGGTCGATTCCTACGATGTTCCGGAAGACGTCGCGGCCGACGTTGTGTCCGCGCTGAGCGATGACGGGCAGGGCTTGTGCACCGACTGTCACGGTTGGGATATCGACCACGTCATGTCCAATCTGGGCTACCGGGAATGCGCTGAATGCGACAAGTGGCTCGCGACAACGTTTGATGAGCCGCTGCATTACGACTGCGCCGAATACTACGCAGAAGACGACTGCGAATGCATTTCCGTCATGGTCGACGGATACCGGCACGGTAACCACACCGTGACCATGTCCGACGTCCGCGAAACCCTGCGCGGTTGTGAACACTGCTACCCCATTGTTCACCCCTACGGCAAAAACGTGGCGTAGTGAACAAGTCAACCGCGCAACAACAATCGAGGGAGACGCGCCCGTGAATACCAACAATCAACCCGCCGGAAACGAGCGGGACCGGCAGTATGTGATCTTTAGCGACTATGCAGACCTGTACGGAGTCCGGCGCGCTTATCAAGCGCTGTCCATCCTCGGGGCCGACCACGAAGTTATGGTGAGCCTGGTTGTTCGTTATCTCGCCGAATCAGGCCCCCGTAGTCACGAACAATCCGGCGACGAATCCATATTTGCCTACGCCACCGAATACGGACACATACGGGTTGTTCTCCGGTGGCGCGGATTATGGCGCGGGTTGGCGTTCTGTTCGGTCGAACCGGACGAAACCGAGGTATGGCATCGGCATTTCACCGATGCCGAACGATGGCTTACGCAACGCGCCGTACTGAATCAAGCGGAAGAAACCATGAAGTCTCACTACGGCGACTAGGCACACCGTGTTGTGTCGTTTCGGTGCCGCGCGCGTTTGCGTGCGGACGCCGTGACCGCATAACCGGTTTCCCGTATCACCTCCGATAACGAAAGTGGGTTCGTCATGTCCAAAGAAACCAGCGAATGGCTCAACAACAATGTTCTGATCGGGTTCACCGACAAGCGCGGGCACGCGTGGCACTACCGGGCTTCCGCGCAGGGCAGCGAGCCGAACCATTACCCCGGAGCTATCCCGGTCGCCGACGTGCAGCGCCGCCTGTTCCACTGGACCGCCGAACCGGAACCGGTGCTTGTGGCGGGCAAGTTCGGTCTGCGCCGCGTGCCCAACAAGCAGGCCATCACCACCTCGGATACCGGGGATGTCCTCGGGATCTTCGCCGACGGGTACACCGTGCACCAGTACCAGGAATGGCTACTGGACAAGGTCGGCACGATCCTGGATGACGGTCTGTCGATCGGTTCCGCGGGCCTGCTGCGCGACCGCCGACAGGCATGGGTGAGCGTGGAAGTGCCCGAGAACATCACCACGCCGGAAGGTGTGGAGTTCCGGCCGAACCTGGTCGCCTGCACCAGTCACGACGGCAGTCTCGCCACCACCTACAAGCGCACCGTGACCAACGTGGTGTGCGACAACACGATGTCGGCCGGGCTCCGCGAGTATGGCCAGCAGTTCAAGGTCAAGCACTCCAAGAACGGCAAGTTCCGCATTGTGGAGGCCCGCGACGCGCTCGCGATGGTCCACACCGTGGCCGAGGAATTCGCCGCCGAGGTCAAGGCCCTGTGCGAAACGACCGTGACCGACCAGGCATGGCGCGCCTTCCTGGACGCACACACCCCGGTGCCCGAGGAGAAGGGACGCGCCCGCACCACCGCGACGAACGAACGGGCAGCGCTCAACCGGTTGTGGAACACCGACAACCGCGTCAGCCCGTGGCGCGGTACCGCGTGGGGAGTGGTGCAGGCCATCAACACCTACACCCACCACGAAGCGATCGTGCGCAACGCCTCCCGCGCCGAACGCAACATGTCGCGCGCGGTGGACGGAAAAGCCGACGCACTCGACCAGGAAACCGTGACGACGCTCGGCAAGGTGCTGGCCTCGGTCTGAAAAGGACCGTCGCCGCTTCGGTGCCCGCGCGGCCATGCGCCGCGCGGGTGCCGTGGCCGCGAGATGGCCACAACCGGTGCCCGAACCAATTCCGGCGCACCACAAACCTCGACATAGGAAGGAAACACCCCATGGACATGCAGGCATTCGCGGCAGCGATGGCGGAAGCGCTCGACGGGACATGGACGGTCGAACCTGGCCACCACGGTCACCGCGACCGATACATCATCGGCCCAGATGGTGAAGTGCTTCACGTGTGCTACTCCGACTGGGAGAAGACACCACGGCTCAGGCTGTCCGCCAGCCTCCCGGCCAAACTGGCGACTATCCGGCACCGCCACGGAAACCCGGTGCCATCACACGAAATCACGGTTTCCCCGGCCAAGACACCGGAAACCGTCGCCGCCGAGACTGCCCGGCGGCTCCTGCCCGGCTACCGGGTCACCCTCGCGGAAACCCGCGAGCTGAAACAACGAATCGATGACCAGGCCGCCGAGCGCGACCAGCTCGCGCACGCCATCGCGGACCCGCTCGGCGCGACCGTCCAAACGCCCGGCCCCAGCCCGCTCGGCCACGACCCGCAGGAAGCCATCGTGCGCTACCAGGGGCCGCTGGCCGGCACCGTCACGGTGCCCCGCAACAGGAGGCACGTGGCGTTTGCCTTCTCGGTCGCGCCGGACGATGCCGCCAAGGTCGCCGCGTTCCTTGCGACGTTCCCACACACCGACCAGCCGACCGTTTCCGAACCGGAGAGGGTAGAGACACCAACGGAGTCGGGGATGCCGCACTTCACTCGCGACCAGGTTTCCCGTGCCGTCAACGACGGTGCCGACCTCGTGATCGACGAAGTGACGACGAGCGACCGTGACGACGACCTGATCAATCTCGTCGTGAACGCCGCGCTCACCCGCCTCGACAACCCCAGCGCTGACCTGGACCAGGTCATCACCGAGTGCTACGACACCGAGCCCTCCGAGGTCCGCAGCTGGTGGAGCGAATGGTCCTGACCACCCAGCCCACCAGGTTCAATCCAGAAAGGACAGAAGAATCATGAGCAAAGGCATGATAAGCGGCGAGTGTGGGACGCCGGGGTGCGAAAACATCGCTACTGGAGTCTCCATTGCACTTTCACGGCCGCGTCTCTTCCGGTGTTTCTCGTGCCTCGATTGCATCAACGCGCTGGCCCCGCGCTGGACACCCGGGATGACCGACCGCGACGCCTACGACGCCCGTACCGATGCGATCGGCGAGATGGACGCGGACACCCTCCGCAGCGAAGCGGCACCGATCCTCACGCGACTCACCACGGCCCGTGACGCGTACGCCCGGGTGGCCGACCTGATCGGCGCCACCGCCGCACGGGACCTCGTGAGCGCCATCGTCGACGCAGGAGACCGCGTCATTGACGTCACGGTCACCAACTGGTGGGCCGCGTACCGCTGGCCCGAACGCCACCGCGCCACCGCCCCCGAGCGTGAGCGGTTCGCCTTCGCCCACGCATGGCCGATCACGGTCAACGGACTCGGAATCGGCACCGTTCGCCGCATCACCGAAGGGGGCCGCGAGCGCTACACCGCCCGCGACCTCACGGGCGGCAGCATCCGGCCCGACCTTCCCGCTGCCGAGGAACCCACCTACGGCACACCGCACGAGGCCGCGCGCGCACTCGCCGCATGGGCCGCCCGCATGGGTTGGGACCAGGACCACTGACCCGCCCGGGATTCCGGCGGCCTGAACAGGACGGCCCGCACCACAGGCGAAACGAAGCGAAGGAGGCGCATCGCCATGTCCTTGGGAACTCTGACAATCCACCACGACTACGAATCCGGCACCACCGTCGAGGGAACCACTCGTAACAGTCCCGCGCACTTGGCGCTGAAAGCCCATCCGTCGTGGACCTGGTCTCGCTACGCCACGGCGTGGCTGTTGCGATCCTCTCGGCATCGCCAGTCCAAGCCGTACGCCCTCGCCGAGATCGAGCGCGTGCTCACTGAAGCGGGCTACACCGTCGAGCGCGACATCGACGACACGATGCCCAGCGTCGAGCAGCAGGAAACCGATCTCGCCGACCGGATGGACGACCGGGTCGACCGGCTCACCGAGCGCTCGGGGAAGCATCAGGCCAAGGCCAACGCCACGCGGGCGAAAGCCGACTACGTGTTCCACAACATCCCGATGGGCCAGCCACTGCTGGTCGACCACTACAGCTACAAGGCCGACCGCAACCGTCGCGAGCGCGCGTGGAACAACCTCGGCAAATCCATCAAGCAGGGTGAGTACGCCGACGAGCTGGCGCGCCGCGCCGAGACCGCGTCGCACCACATGGGTGCCCGCCACAACCCGGTCACCGTGGCCAATCGGATCGAGAAGCAGGAAGCCGACCGTCGGCGTCTTCAGCGCGAACTCGACGGCGAACCGGGCTGGGTGACCGAGACCGACGAGCACGGCCACCCGCGGCACCGCTGGGGAATCCAGCACCCCGGCGAGGAGCGCGCGGTCTACCTGCGGCGCGAAATCACCGCCCTCACCGAGCAAATCGACTACTGGAAGGGCATCTACACCCAGCTCCAGGCCGAGGGCAAGGCGTCCACGCTGGGTCCGGACACCGTGAGCAAGGGCGACTGGGTGCTCTACAACAGCATGTGGATGCGGGTACGGCGGGTCAACAAGAAGTCGGTCACCGTGCCGAACCCGGTCTTTCCACCGCCACGGCCGGGAGAGAAAGAGGCCACCTGGACCGTCGCCTGGCACAAGCTGCGCGGCCACCGCACCACTGAGCAAATGCCGCCGGAAGTCGTCGAGGCGTACGAGGCACCCGGCACCGACCGGATCAACTGATGCACGTACTCCGAAACCCGACCCATCCACGAAATATGGGCCACCGCGCACGCAGGCGCGCATCTAATCATTTCATTCCCAATAGTAAGGGAAATCGCCATGAACACCTCGACCATCGTAACCCCGGCCACTCGACTCAACTGCGGACACAATCCGGTGCCCGACGGAATCGGCACCGGATTCGCGACCGACCCCGCTACCGGCGCGACCATCTGCTACGCGTGCGCCGACGAACGACAGCGCGACGCCCTCAACCACGCGACCCGCTTCGCCGCCTACGTCGCCTGCGACAGCGCCACGCTCACGACCTGGTCAGGCGGGCATCTCGCCACCATCGACCCGGCCGACCGGCACCAGGCTGGCGAACGAGCCACCACGCCCACCGGGCACCGCTGGACCCGCTTCACCTGGCACGCCACCGACGGCGACGGCGGCAGATGGTTCGGCGTCAACGGTGGACCGGGCCTCGTGGTCTTCCTCCGCCGCCTCCGGGTGTGCGCCTGGCAAACCGAATTCGGCGACGGTCGCCCGCCGCGCTACTGCCACCGGCGCGCAACCCGGCAGGCCAGCAGCGCACCGCACACCCTCTACTGCCGCCAGCACGACCGTATGGCGCGCGATCTCTATGCCTGGACCACCCAGCCGATCACCTCCACCCGATAACCCCTTTGTGCAAGGAAAGGATCTGCCATGTCCACACCGAATCTCACCGCGACAGACGGAGAGGTGTACGTCGCACTCGCCGACACCACACAGGTTTTCCCAGCAACCATCGAAGACGAGCGTTGGAACGGATTCGCTGTGCCCCGGTTCCGGCGCACTGTCGCCGAGGCCATTGCCTTGTGGCTCAACACGATGCACGACCACGATCCCGACGAATGGCCCGACACAGCCACCTTCGACGGCGATGTGCTGACTGTCCTCGAAACCGAGGAGCACAGGCCGGATCGGATCGAGCCGGACGAGAACGACCGCTACGCGATCGGCTATCGCGGGTGGTGCTGGGAACTCACCGCTCCGCCAGCCGATCCGCAGGCTGATGCCGGTCTGCTGGCCGACTCCGCCCGGCTCGTGCCCGAGGACGGCGAAATCCTGGTCACGATCAACATCGACGGTACGGACCCCGTCTTTCCCGCGCTCGCCTCGGAGAATCACGGGTGGAGCAGGGCCGGATGCCCGCGTTTCCGGCGCACCGTAGCCGAGGTGGTCGTCGCCTGGATCAGCGACACCGCCCGCAAGTACCCGGAGGGATCTGACCTCGCCTACTGGGAGGGCGACACGATCGTCATGGTCGACCACCAGGCCATCGGCGAGGACGGATACCTGCCTGCCCGGATCACCGCCGCCGAGGACGGCCGCTACTCGATCGGAGCCACCTTCGAGTGGGAGCGCGCGGACTGACCGGGCCGGTAGCCGACCGCGATGCCGGGGCCCGGCCATCGCGGGCAGGAGGGGGCCGTCCCTGACGGCTCCCTCCGCCTTTTCAACCGCGCGGCTGTGCCGCGTAGATGACAGATCGAACGACACCGGAAGCAAAGGAAAGCCATGCATGCCAAGTCAAATCGCGTACGTCCACTCGGGCCTGTCGCTATCGACGAACTAGACCCGGCGATGTTCGCGGGTGACGGTGAGCCCCGCGACACCGCCAACCAGGACGACATCGTTCACGACAACACCCGCAAGGCCGGATTCGCGGCAACGGCCATTAACGCCTATGCCGCGCAGGTCGGTGGCGGCTACGAGACCTTCCACGCCCTCATGGGCGACTTCTTCGCAGACCTGCACCACCTTGCCGACGCCCTCGACATCGACCTCACCGCTGCCATCAGCGACGGCCGGGACGACTACCTGGCCGAGATCGGCCCCGATCGATAGCCGCCGATCAGCAACAGGCCCGGCGGGAACGGAAGAAGGGAAAGGAAACAGCAATGACGGATGTGAAACTGACCAAACTCACCAACGATAATGTTCGGGCGCTCAGGGAAACGATGAGCAGCGAGCAGGCGGCGAAAGTCCGGCTGACCGCGACCACTGCCGTCTTCGAGATGAGCGCGGAGGAGGCCGCGATCATGGTTTCCTACTTGCAGAGTCAGGCGGCCCAGGACCATGGGGCCACGGGCCACCCGTACAAGTCGCTCACGGCCGTGCGACGGAAGCTGGAAGCCCTCGAAGCCTCCGAATCATCGGCGACCGCGTCAGCCCTGCCCTCGCCGCCTCCACAGAAGGCGCCGCAGGCCCTGGCCGAACTGCTCCGGCTGGATAGCAACGAGTAGTGGGCCGGGCCGGCTTCGCGGCCGACCGAGAAGCCCGCCAGCATCCTGCGCAAGAACCACCACCCGCATCCTGGCCCGTCGGTCGCACGTCGCTCTCGGCCACATGAGTGACAAACAAATCCGCCTGTGGGGACGGCATCCGACGTCGTCCCCACAGGCCCGCTGTCCTGATTGGAGATCCTTATGAGCGCCCAAGAATTCCATATCTCGTGGACATTCATGCAGAAGTTCGCGATGACACTCACGGTGAGCGAAGCCCGCGCCGTCTTCACGCCCGATCCGTCAGCCGTACACCAAGACACGGACCGCGCCCGCCAGCAGCTCGCAGTGAGCGCGACGATCGAAGAGCTGCGGGACCTGCTGCAGAAGAACCCGGCTGTTCTCTACGACGCGATGTGTTCTGTGGAGGACGACGAGGTCGAGCACGTGCGCCGCCTCGACAGCATCGAGATCGTCGGGTGAGCGCACATGGGCCACCACGACTGCCACGAAAAGACGGATGACCCGGACCTGGCCCGCTACGACATCATTCTGGTGAATTCCAGTGGCGGCAAGGATTCCCAGGCGATGCTCGACGTCGTCTGCCACCGCGCGGCTGACGCGGGAGTTCTGGACCGGATCACGGTCCTGCACTGCGCGCTGGGACGCGTCGAATGGCCAGGAACCGCGGACCTCGCTAGGCGGCAAGCCCTGCACTACGGCGTCCGATACGAGGAGCGCCACCGCGAGCAGGGAGACCTGCTGACCCAAGTCCGCCAGCGCGGACGCTGGCCGTCGGCCACAGCTCGCTACTGCACCTCTGACCAGAAGCGCGGCCCAGCAAGGAAACTCATCACGCAGTTAGTCAACGAGCTAGGCGCGATCAACCGGCCCGCTCAGGTGCTCAACTGCATGGGCCTGCGTTCCCAGGAGTCTCGCGCACGTTTGAAGAAAGCGAAGCTGAGCCGGGATAACGCCGCGAGCAACGGCCGACGCGAAGTCAGCACGTGGCTGCCTATCCACGAGTGGACCGAAACGGAGGTATGGCAACATATTCGCGCTAGCGGTGTGCCCTACCACCCCGCTTACGACGCCGGAATGCCCCGGTTGTCGTGCTCTCTGTGCATTCTCGGGAGCCGCGCCGATCTCCTGCGCGCCGCCCGCCTTCGGCCAGACCTTGCGGCCGAGTACGCCCGGATCGAGGACGAGATCGGGCATCGGTTCCGCAACGACATGTCGATGGCGGAGATCATCACGGCCGCAAATCCTTAGTGGACCGTGCCTGTTCTGGGGGTCCTCCCGAGGTCCGATAGTCCGCTGTTCGTATCACTAACGTTGAGAACGATTGAGGTTCGCCATGCCTGCATCCGATGACATCGTCCGCGCACGACTTTTCTTGATGCGCGCGACTGAGCCACCCACGCAATCCGTCGGCGCCTACACCGCAGTTCACGGCCCAGTGGAGGCCGCCGACCGGATCCGCGCCGGTTGTGCACCCCCGGCGGTGCTCGCCGAGGTCGTCCACCCCGAGCCCGATCTACGCGACGACCTCGCCGCACTCGAGACGGGGCATGCCAGGCTGCTCGCCCCCGAGGACGACGGCTGGCCGAACGCGGCGGCCCACGACCTGGCCGCCTCCGGCACGGGAGCACCGCTGGGCCTGTGGGTGCGCGGTGACCCGCAGCTCGGAGTTCTCACTGCCGGTCCGGTGGCCGTAGTCGGCTCGTTGGCTGCCAGCCCGTATGGCGAGTACGTCGCTGCGGAACTCGGGCGAGGCATCGCCGACCGGGACATCGCCGTTGTCAACTGCGCCGGGTTCGGGGTCGAAGCGCACGCGCTGCAGGGTGCCCTGAGCACCTCCGGACGCGGGCGGTGCCTCGTCGTGCTGGCGTGCGGGATCGATGTCGAGTATCCCGCCGACCACGGTCCGCTCTTGCGGGAGATCATGGACTCCGGCGGAGTGCTGGTCACCGAGTACCCCCTCGGCACGAAGCCTCGCCGCACTCGTGCCTACGCACGGCAACGCCTGGTTGCCGCGTTGAGCGAGGCGACCGTGATCGTCGAGGCCGGCCGACGCAGCCCGGCCCTGGGTGTTGCGCGTACGGCGTCGAGGCTCGGCCGCCGCGTCTACGCGGTCCCGGGACCGGTCACCTCGGCGAAGTCCGCCGGGACCAACGAGCTGCTGCGTACCGGGATGGCGACCGCCGTCACCTGCGCCGACGAGGTCGCCGCCACCCGCGGACTCCGATGACTCGCCGGAACCCGTTGGACCAGGCCAGCAGGGGTGTGTGGTTAACCCGTGTAAAAGGGAGACACACAACCCAGCTGACCCGCGGGGGTGTCGTGTACGTTTGGATGGGGAGACACGGGCGAAAACTAGGGGGGGCACACCCCCAGGGAGCGCCAAACCCC